>DATBUF010000532.1:0-2455 GCA_036516435.1 Pontibacter sp. | reverse complement strand
CTGCACGGCAAAAAAGTGCGCATTCCGTTGCTGGGCAAGGAGATTCCGGTTATCCTGGATGAGTACGTTTCCATCGAGTTTGGTACCGGTGCCCTGAAGGTAACGCCTGCCCACGATTTGAATGACTATGAGCTGGGACAGAAGCACAAACTGCCAACCATCGACATTCTCAACAGCGATGGCACGCTCAATGAGCAGGCGCAGCTATACGTAGGCCAGGATCGCTTTGCAGCCCGTCGCAACATTGTGAAGGATTTGCAGGAAGCAGGTCTGTTGGTAAAGATAGAGGAGTATGCCAGCGTACTGCAAACATCGGAGCGTACAGGTGCCGTGATCGAACCGCGCTTGTCCATGCAGTGGTTCTGCAAGATGGAGGAGATGGCCAAGCCTGCCCTGGAAGCCGTAATGAACGATGACATCCGCCTGCACCCGCCTAAGTTCAAGAACATGTACCGCTCCTGGATGGAGAACATCCGCGACTGGTGTATTTCGCGCCAGCTGTGGTGGGGCCAGCAGATTCCGGCTTACTACCTGCCGGATGGCACGTTTGTAGTTGCTACGAGTAAAGAGGAAGCCCTGGAGCTTGCCCGCAAGCAGAGCGGCAATGCTGAATTGCAACTAACTGACCTGCGCCAGGACGAAGACGTGCTGGATACCTGGTTTTCGTCGTGGTTATGGCCGATTTCGGTGTTCGATGGCTTTAAAGACCCGGATAACAAAGACGTACTTTACTATTACCCAACCAACGACCTGGTAACGGCTCCGGAGATTCTGTTCTTCTGGGTAGCGCGTATGATCATGGCCGGTTACGAATTCCGCAACGAGCCACCGTTCCGCAATGTGTACCTGACTGGTATTGTGCGTGATGCGCAGGGCCGTAAAATGTCTAAATCACTGGGCAACTCACCAGATCCGCTGGATTTGATCGACCAGTATGGTGCCGATGGCGTGCGTGCCGGTATGTTGTTCAGCTCGCCAGCTGGTAACGACTTATTATTCGACGAGAAGCTGGTAGAGCAAGGCCGTAACTTCAGCAACAAGATATGGAATGCTTTCAGGTTAATTAAAGGTTGGGAAGTAGACGAAAACCTGCCGTGCGCAAACGAAACGGCTATCAAGTGGTTTGAATCGCGCTTCAACGAGGCTTTTGTTCAGATCGAGGACCACTTCGAGAAGTTCCGTATTTCGGATGCCCTGTTGGCTGTTTACAAACTGGTGTGGGATGATTTCTGCTCGAATTACCTGGAGATGATCAAACCGGCGTATCAGCAGCCAATCGACAAGCAGACGCTGGATGCAACGATTGCCAACCTGGAGCGCGTGCTGAAAGTGCTGCATCCGTTCATGCCGTTTATCTCCGAAGAGATCTGGCAGGATTTAAAAGAGCGTAAAGAGAAAGAGTACCTTATAGTTGCCAAGTGGCCGAAGAAAGACACGTTTGATAAAGAGCTGAACGCCCGCATGGAGAGCGTGCTGAAAGTAGTGGCTTCCATCCGTAACGTGCGTAACTCTAAGAACATTGCCCAAACCAAAGCACTTGATTTGTCCATTAAAGTGATGACGCAGGAAGGCTATGAGCAGTTCCTGGGTATCATTCGTAAGCTGGCCAATATCAACGAGATCAGCTTTGTGACCGAGAACGTGGAAGGCGCCATCAGCTTTGTAGAGGCCGGAGACGAGTTCTTCATCCCGATGGAAGGCAACATTGATGTAGCAGCCGAGCGTGAACGCCTGCAGAAGGAGCTGGAGTACACCAAAGGCTTCCTGGAGTCGGTGAAGAAAAAGCTGAGTAACGAGCGTTTTGTAAGCGGTGCCCCGGAAACTGTTATCGCCAATGAACGCAAGAAGCAGGCTGATGCCGAAGCTAAAATTCACGCTATTGAGCAGAGTCTGGCGTCGTTGTAGCGTATAAATCTATAGATAAGCAGCGGCTGTTCTCGTAGGGGAGCAGCCGCTGTTGTTTTATCTCCATGCTCTGGTTTTTTTTATAGTTCTATAGTTGAAGTCTGTTGCCACTGGCAACAAGCCTATAGTTTCATAGCCTTCTTTATTCCTGGGAGCTCTACCTGCCCTTTGTTTTATAGTTAGCTTTGGTGCCCTCATGGCCGGGAGGCCCCGTCTATGGGCATCGCGCTGCTGCCTTCTTGCTATCCTCCTGCGTCGGATTGCCTGCGGCACCGCAACAAGTCAAAGGCGCTCAACCCAAAGACTGATATCTTTTCGATAGTTAAGCTATAGTTGGAGAAGCTATAGTTGCATCGCCTTTCTCGTGGTGGTAGTTCCGTAGGGACAGGTCGCGACCTGTCCGTCCGTGGTCTGGAACTATAAAACTATAGCTCTCAACTATAGCTAAGGCTAAAGGTTATTGCTGGCGCGGGTTTGCAATCCGACTGGACCACAGGACCAAACCACGGCCAGCCACGGTAAAAGAGGCTGTAACTATAGAACTATAGCT
>DATBUF010000531.1:0-9837 GCA_036516435.1 Pontibacter sp. | reverse complement strand
TCTACCTGCTGCATATTTCTGCGCCGGAACAGGCCCTCAAAATCCGGCCACGTAATCGCGTCATTCTGCCCGATAGGTGTCCAGTTCTCACTGGTATCAGTCATAAAGTAAGGTGCACCCGGCGCAACCTGCACCCAGGGCAGGTCCTGCTCCAGCTGGAAGTGCGGCAGTGCTCTGGCAACTTTTTCAGGAACTATAGTTTGGGGCGCAGCACCCTCCTTGCTCCTGTTTACCGATGCAACTATAGTCTTTTCGATGCCCTGTTCCTGTTGCTCAGAGAACACCATGCCTGCTGTTGTTTACGATCGTTCCGGGCCATACTGTTGGTGCTGCAGCCAGCTTCCGGGCTGCGCCATCCAGCGCATATTGCTGCTGCTCTGCCGAAAGCTTTTTAAACAACGTAAGCGCCTGTGCCACTACCTGGTCCATGTTATAGTATTTGTAAGTGGCCAGCCTCCCGACAAAGTGTACGCCTGGTGTGGTATCAGCCAGCTTTTTATACTTGTTATAGATTTCTGCATTCTCAGGGCGGGGCACCGGGTAATAAGGGTCTCCTTCTGCCTGCGGGTACTCGTATACCACGCTCGTTTTAGGATGCTGCTGCCCCGTCAGGTACTTAAATTCTGTAATGCGGGTGTAGGCATGCTCGTTCGGGTAATTGACAACGGCTGTAGGCAGGTGCACCGATGTATCCAGGGTTTCGTGCCTGAACTCCAGCGAACGGTAAGGCAACTTGCCATACCTATAGTTAAAGAACTCATCTACCGGACCAGTGTAGATCATTTCCCGGAACGGAATCACGTCCAGTATGTCCTGGTAGTCGGTGTTGAGCATGATCTTGATGTTGGGGTGCGCCAGCAGCTTCTCGAACATAGCGGTGTAACCGTGCAGCGGCATTGCCTGGTAGGTATCGGTAAAGTAACGGTCGTCGCGGTTGGTGCGCACCGGCACCCGCGAGGTTACCGACTTGTCCAGTTCCGAGGGGTCCATGCCCCATTGCTTGCGCGTATAGTTGCGGAAAAACTTCTCGTATAGTTCCCGGCCTACTTTGCTTACCACCACATCTTCCGAAGTCCGCACCGGCGACACCTCTTCAGCTACGGATTTAAAGAAATCATCTACTTCAAAGGCAGTTAGCTGCAAGCCGTATAGTTTGTTAATGGTGTCGAGGTTAATAGGAATGGGTACCAGTTGCCCGTCTACGCTGGCCAGCACCCGGTGCTCGTAAGGCCGCCAGGCTGTAAACTCCGAGAGGTACTCAAAAACCTCCCTGGAATTGGTATGGAAAATATGCGGCCCGTATTTATGCACCAGAATACCGTCTTCGTTGTAATGGTCGTAGGCGTTTCCGGCAATGTGGTTGCGTTTATCAATAATCAGTACTTTCTTATTCAGCTGCGAGGCCAGCCGCTCTGCCAGCACACTTCCTGCAAAGCCAGCCCCTACTATCAGGTAATCAAACATACACTTTCCTCCTACGCCTTCGTTTCCGCTTTCATTGCCTGCGCCATCAGCTCTACCATACCGCGCCAGGTATTATCCCACGACATATCACGCATAAAATCATCTACCTGCTGCTGCCAAACCTCGTCGTGCTGCTGTGCCAGAGCCTGCTCGATGGCGCTTACAAAGTCGGGGGCTGATGCGGCAATATGCACCAGTCCGGCCTCCCCATAGGGGCGCACCACATCCTGTATTGGGGTGGATACCACCGGTTTGCCTGCTGCCAGGTACTCAGGTGTTTTAGTAGGGCTTATGAAGGTGGTAGATTCGTTGAGGGCGAACGGGAGCAGCGCCACCTGCCAGCCGCTGATGTAGGCGGGTAGTTCCTGGTAAGTCTTGCCACCCAGGTAATGAATGTTAGCGCGTTGCGGCAACGTAGCAGGGTCTATTTTCACGATCGGTCCGATCATTACCAGCTGCCACTCCGGTCTGGCATCGGCAAGTGCTGCCAGCAGATCGATGTCCATGCGTTCATCAATTACCCCGAAAAAGCCAAGCCGCGGCTCGGGTATTTCAACCTGATCAGCAGGTGGTGTAAGTGGTTCTTTAGCCAGGGCAAAATGTGCCTTATCAATGCTACTGGGGAATGCCTTCACAGCAGGGTGCTGCTTTTGTTTGGCTTTGTAGAGGGTGTGCCCGCCTGTAAACACCAGGTCAGCACGCCGGAACAGTTCCTGCTCCAAGTCCTTCAGGCGGGGCGGTGCAAACTTAAATGCCGAAAGCTCATCCATGCAATCATATACTATAAGCGATGCTTGCAGCCGATCCGTAAAACTAAGCGCCATGGGTGTGTAGTACCATAGTATGGGCTGCATGAGTTGTTGTGTTGCAAACAGGTTGCTCAGCAGGTTTCGCTGGATTTCTTCTATCTCTTTCTCCTGCAGGCCGTGTGGCAGGTGCGGCACAACCAGCAGCAGGTTTTCGCCTCTCTCCGAAGTGTGCAAAAAGGGCTCCGGTATCGTTTCAAAAACAGGCTCTTCTACAAAAAACACGCGGCAGTGGCGGGCGAAGCGCGAAAGCAGGTGCTGCGGCCGCTGATACACAAAGTCCCAGCGCAGATGTGAAAGGCATACTACATCAGGCAGCTTTTGCAGGAATTCTTCGGTACTTAATTTTGTGTTACTTGCTTTACCGGGCAGTACTGTTGCCGGTGCTATAGCGGAGATGAGTTCTGTACCGCTTTCTGCAAGCGGCTCGGGCGTGTTCTTGAACATAAGCTTGTTTTTAGAGATGAGGTGTTTAGCAACTAGAATGGCAGATGCTATAACAGGTTATGTTCCTTACGAGAACCATACAAAAAAGTCACCACAAAATACAAAAGGCACCACAATACTTAAACTCCCCGTTTGGTGTTACAACTTCTACTAAAGCCCGCTGGTATTTGGTGCTGTTTATGCCTAATTTAGAGCTCAACTTAGTAGCAGCTGCAGTAAAAGGGAATATGCCTGGAGGGGAAGAACAGTCAACGGAACGCAAAGGAATAGGTGTACAGAACGAGCGTTCGCTACATGCCTCGCTTAAGCAATGGTATGCCCAGCCCCTCGATCAGTTTGAAGTGCCGCTCAACGGATTCTACATAGACCTGGTGCGGGGCGAGCAGCTGGTAGAGATACAAACCCGCAACTTCTCGGCCATCCGGCAGAAGCTGAAAAGTTTGACGAAAACGCATGCGGTGCACCTGCTGCACCCTATTACGCTCGAGAAATGGGTACTGCAGACAGATGCGTCCGGCACTACAGTCAAATCGCGCCGCAAGTCGCCGTACCGCGGCAAACTGACAGATATTTTTGAAGAGCTGGTACGGATTCCGGAACTGATAAAGCAGGAGAACTTTACCGTAGAGTTTCCGATGATACGGGAAGAAGAGGTGCGCTGCCGCGATGGCAAAGGCAGTAAACACCGCAAGCGCGAGAGCATAGTAGACAGAAGGTTGCTGGAGGTGGTAAGCACTCACCGTTTTGAAAATGCGGCGGACTTTCTGCAGTTTATTCCCCGGGACCTGCCCCGCCCCTTCTCCAATAAATGCCTGGAACGTGCGCTTGCCCTGCCCATTCACCGCTGCCGCCAGATCACCTACTGCCTCCGCAAAATGGACGTACTTACCGTAACCGGCAAAAAAGGAAACGAACTGCTCTTCGACGTATCGGCTGGAGTAGTTGTCTAAGGTTTGTAGGATTATTAAGTGAGGGTTTCAGGGTTTTGTATGAGGCTTTGCTATAGTTAGAGTTAGAGTTCTATAGTTGCAGCCTCTTGCCGTGGCCAGCTATAGCTTGGGGCTCTGCCCCAGTTGAGTTACAAACTCAACATCATAATAAGACACGGGTTGCAAACCCGCGCCAGCAGCCTTTGGTTATAGTTGTATAGTTACAGACCAAGAGCGGACAGGTCGCGACCTGTCCCTACGGAACTACTACCACGAGAAAAGCGATGCAACTATAGCTCCTCAAACTATAGATCAGCAACTATCGAAAGATATCAGTCTTTGGGTTGAGCGCCTTTGACTTGTTGCGGTGCCGTCAGGCAATCCGAGGCAGGAGGATAGCAAGAAGGCAGCAGCGCGATGCCCGAAGACGGGGCCACTCGGCCCGAGAGAGCCAAGCCAGCTATAAAACAAAGGGCATGTAAAGCTCTCAGGAATACAAGAGGCTATGGAACTACAGGCAAGCTGCAACTATAGCTAACTATAGAACTATAGCTTACGGCATGCAGTAGCAACTACAGCCAACTATAGAACTATAGCCGCAACCCAATCCTCCCCTACCATGTAACAAATATAAAAACAACATGGGAGAACATATATCCATCTGGCCTATCCTGGTGCTAGCCATCATACACCTCTTCGGCGGCAGACTCTCTTTTCTGGGAGGCACACCCAGGAGCGCCTGGCTTTCGATGGCCGGCGGTATTTCGGTGGCTTACATTTTTCTGCACCTCTTTCCCGAACTGAGCGAAGGGCAGGAACAGGTAGAACAATTTCTCGGAGGAGCTGCCGGCTTTCTGGAACACCACGTGTACCTGATGGCCCTGCTCGGCCTGGTTATATTTTATGGGCTAGAACGTGCTGCCATTACTTCCAGGAAACCAGTGCACGAGCAGGGCGCGGCAGACCAGCCGGAAACGGGTGTGTTCTGGCTGCACATCAGCAGTTTTGCCATCTACAACGCCCTGATCGGCTACCTGCTTTTTCAGCGGGAAGAAGGGCCTCTGAAAACCCTGCTCCTGTTCTCCCTTGCCATGGCGCTGCATTTTGTTGTGAATGATTACGGTCTGCAGGAGCACTACCGGAAAAACTATAAACGTAAAGGGCGCTTTGTACTGGTGGCAGCACTGGTACTGGGTTGGGCGCTGGGCTATGCCATCGAACTACCGGATGCTGGCATTGCCATGGTGATGGCCTTTATAGGAGGTGGCGTTATACTCAACATCCTGAAAGAGGAGCTGCCGGAAGAGCGTAAGAGCCGCTACTGGGCCTTTCTGCTGGGCACATCCTTCTACGCCATCTTACTCCTGACACTCTAACTATGAAAATCAAACAGAAAGAAACAATCCATAGGGTCGTCTATACCTTCAGAAACTATAAACGATAGCTGGAGCCCACTCCTGAGTATCTCTTAAATCCCCTCAGTTCTGTTAGGGCTGTTTCATTCTTTCATGTTGCCCTCGCTCGCCACTGGCAAATGTGAATTACCTGCGGACTCTGGCCGCTTAAACCTGTACCTAGGGCATAAGCGGCGAAACGCCACCAAGTAGCTCATACTCGCGTGACGCGAGCGAGAGCTACTTAAGTTTAAGATTTTCAGAATGAAACGGCCCTGCTTAATCCCGGTTCAGGTAAACAGATATACCTGACTATAGTTCGTTAAGCTCTATCCAGACTGGGGCGTGGTCGCTGGATTTTTCCCAGCCGCGCACATAGTGATCTACACCTGCTGCTACAAGGCGGCTGCTGAGTTGCGGGCTTAGCAGAAAATGATCGATGCGGAGCCCTGCGTTGCGGCTATAAGCATTCCGGAAGTAGTCCCAGAACGTATAGATTTCCGCATCGGGGTGTAGTTTCCGGATAGCATCTGTCCAGCCCTGGTTTACCAGCTTATCAAAGGCTGCACGGGTTTCGGGCAGAAAAAGCGCATCGGTGACCCAGCGTTCGGGCCTGTACGCATCCAGCTCAGTGGGGATCACGTTGAAATCGCCGGTCAGTACCACCGGCTCCTGTAGTGCCAAAAGGCCAGCGGCATAATTTGTCAGGCGCTCGAACCACTGCAGCTTATAGTCAAACTTTGGGCCCGGTGCGGGATTGCCGTTGGGCAGGTAAAGACACCCCACCCTGATACCATTTACCATCCCCTCAAGATAGCGGCTCTGGGTGTCTTCGGAGTCGCCGGGGAGCATGCGCCGGACCTCCTCAATCTCGTGCGTGCGTGACAAGATTGCTACGCCATTCCAGCTTTTCTGCCCCTGCCAGATGGCATGGTACCCCGCCTCCTCCAGTTCCTTTTCCGGAAATTTCTCCTGTGGCGCTTTCAGTTCCTGCAGGCAAACTACGTCGGGTGTGGTGTCCCGGAGCCAGCGCAGTAGTACGGGTAGCCGTGCATTTATACCATTTACATTGTAGGTGGCTATTTTCATTATAAACTATAGTTACGGAATAATGATACCTGCTATGGGGTAGCGTCTCCTGCTGTTTGTTTCGAGGTAATGGACTTGGCTTCTATAAAAATGCGCTTCACCTCGGGGTGTTTACTGAAGATCGCCTTCTCGAGCCTGGCAATGGCCCCTTCAATTTCGGTGGAGGATAATGCAGGGTTAAACTTTACGTCGATGGCAAGCAGAATCTCAAAAGGCCCCATGTGCATGGTGAGCGGCGGCGCGATCTGGGCCACTGCAGGATCTGCGAGCGCAATGCGGCCTATGCTTTCTACCACCTGCCGGCTGGCACCTTCTCCTATCAGCAGGCCTTTGCTCTCTGTGGCCAGCAGCACCGCTACCACGGCAAGTATCAGCCCTATTACAACCGAGGCCGCCCCGTCGAAGATCGGGTTGTTGAAACTATGGCTCAGGAAGATACCCAGCAGTGCTACCATTAGCCCCAGAATAGCAGCGGTATCCTCGAACAAAACGGCAAAGGTGGAAGGGTCTTTACTGGCTCTCAGGGCTCTGATGAAGTTCTTCTCGGTGCGGGTTTTAGAAAGATTCTTGTAAGCCATTGTCCAGGCGGCACCTTCAAAAATCATAGACAGCCCGATCACGATGTAGCTTATAGTTGGGTCCTTCATGGGTTCCGGGTTGCGCATGTGCATGATGCCCTCGTACATCGACATGCCGCCGCCGATGGCAAAGATCAGGATTGCCACGATCAAAGACCAGAAGTACAGCTCTTTGCCGTGCCCGAACGGGTGCGAGGCATCTGCCGGTTTCTGGCTTTTGCGAATTCCCATCAGCAGCAGCAGCGAGTTACCTGTATCTACTACCGAGTGGATTCCTTCTGAAAGCATGGCAGAACTACCACTCAGGCCCGCCGCTACAAACTTGGTAACAGCAATAGCAAGATTGGCTCCGAGGGCCCCGTAAAGCGGAAGTTTCGATGACTTTGCATTCATGTATTAAAGTATAAAGTAACAATGCACGTTACCTACGACGACGAGCACCAGTAGTTGTAAACAGGCAACCGCACTACGCTATAAGCTCACTCGGTGTCTGTATCTGCCTTCCAGCAACAACTATAGTTTACTACGCTGCTGGCTGGAACCGTCGGGCGGGTACGGAATCGTATTCTTCAGCTTCTGAATCTGCTCGTTTGTGAAAGCCGGAATCTGCATTTTGCCCGACTCGCGCCAGGTACGGACACTGCTCTCCGCCTCTTCCATCTGCTCTTCGGCAATTCCCTTGTCCCTGGACATGTACAGCGTCTGGGAGGGCAACGCGAAGTCGGTTCCGCTGGCTTTCACCACATCCATCATCCGCAGGTAAAGGTCTTCCTGTATCTCCAGAAACTCGTCGTAATTTTTGGCATTGATGTACGTGTATATTTCCAGTTTAAGGGCATCCTCCCCTATTTCTATAAACCGGATGCGCGCCGGGTTAGGGTCCACTTTGGGGTGGGCGTACAGGATAGCGCGCAGTTCCACCAGCAGATAGCGTACCTGGTCTGGCGTGGTATCGTGCCTCAGCCGCAAGGTCGGGTTCATTAAAAACTGATCGCGTGGCGCATAATTCTCGATATGGAGCGAAGAGAACTCCCCGTTGGGTATAGTTACTACCGTGCGGTTAAGCGTACGAATACGGGTAGAGCGCATCCCGATCTGCTCTACCGTACCTACCACATCGCCCACCTGGCAAAAATCACCCACCCGCACCGGCTGATCGGCTATCAGGGTAACACTGCCCACAAAGTTCTCTACTGTCTTCTGAGCACCTAAAGCCAGCGCAATACCACCAATCCCCAGCGCAGCAAGTCCGGCCGTTACATCCAGCCCGAATGTATCCAGGGTCAGGATCACGCCCAACACCAGCAGGGCCACCTTAATGCCGCGGCGCAGGAAAAGCACAGCCGAAACACCCGCCTGGTTGCCGTGGCGGGCCAGCCTCCGCTCAAAAAAGCCTGACAGAAACTCTACCAGTCGCCACACCAGCAACAGCAGCGCCACAATACCAACTATAACTACAAGTTCGCTTAGCCGCAGGCGCACAATAATGGAAATACCCACAAACCTGCTGGCAAATACAAAGATCCAGACGGCGAGGTACAACCTGAAAGGAAGGGCAAAGGCCCTGATAATACCGGCTGTTGCCTCAGTGCGCGCTTTGGGCCAGGCTATAGGAATGATGTATAAAATAAGTGCTGTAATACCTTTTGACAGCAGGTAAGAAATCACTACCAGCAGCGCAATACCCAGCCAGTGTGCAACAGGCACTCCTCCCCACTTATGCTCCTCCAGCACCTCCGGACTTACTTTATCAACTATGGGGGCTACTGTTTTTTCCTCCACCGGTATAGGAATCCGCTGCACTGTCTGGGACGAGAAGCGCCAGATTGGTCCCCCGTCAGGTCCTTCGGTCCGCTCCACAATCAGGTCTATTGCTTCGTTGTTAATGGCCATGGTGCCCACCCGGTCCAGGTTCGGGCCAAGGTTATCATCATCAAAACCATCGTAGGAGTCACTCATCCAGGCGAAAGGCAGCAGCTTGCCGCTTTTATCCAGCAGCTTCTGAAGCGACTGCGCCAGCACCGGCCCTTTAGTAATTTCAAGCAGTGTACTGTCGATGTTCAGGTAATGTGCTGCCTTGGTATAGTCCTGGTCTGCCACAGCCGAAATAAACCCCTGTACCGTACCGCGGGGCGTGCGCCTGCCAAGCGAGTCTTCGGGCCATGTGGGTGCATGTACTTTCTCAGCTGTATCTGCCGGTAACACCTGGCTGTAAGCTGCAGGCTGCAGACAGAACACCAGCAATGCAAGCAGGATAAAGGTTTTAAAACTATAGTTGGAATATGTCTTGACTGAAATGACGGAATGTCTTTCAATAATCATTCTGTGCCTCCTGTATTTTTGAGTAGTAGAAGTAGCAGGGTATAAAAGCAGCTGCCTTTATGCCCGGATAGCTATCGTACTGAAACGGACTCTGCTGCGAGTAGTTACGAGGTAATGGCAGTATGTGCCAGAAAGGTATGGCCGCTCAGGTGATCTTTTTAAAATTGCACTCGGCTATAGTTGTGCTATTTAGAATTAATCCAGATAAATATTGAAGTTCCTGTTTTTTAGCTATAGTTTTGCCTCTGCTCCTCTAGAAATAGAGCAACAGGAGTGATACATTGAGCGATAAGTACCTTGAGAAAGCGCCTTAATAAAACGTACGCTGTGCACCACTGGCTGGGTTTACTGGCCGGTATTTTCCTGCTGCTTTCGAGTATTACAGGGGCTGTACTTGTGTTTCATCATGATATTGACCATGCCCAGTTCAGCAGGCTTTCTACGTTGCCTGCTCCTGCCGCTACGTTGAGCATCGACCAGTCTTACGAACGCATCCGCCGGCAATACGCTGACTCCGACATCCGTATACCTGGCCTGCCAGAGTCGCCGGAACAGGCATTGCAGTATGAGATAAGGCAGGGCGCTGCCCGCAAATGGCTTTTTGTGCACCCTGAAACCGGCGCAACTTTAGCCACTGTAGACCGCGCAGACAAGCGACTGGTACACGTGCTGCTTGACCTGCACTACAACCTGCTTTCAGGTACTCCGGGTAAAATTATAGTGCTATTGGGTGGCCTCTCGCTGATTACCTTATCTGTTACGGGCCTGATGCTTTACCGCAAATCGCTGCTGAAAGTGCTTACGTTCA
>DATBUF010000530.1:0-3445 GCA_036516435.1 Pontibacter sp. | reverse complement strand
AATCGCGATATCGGTTTCAGAAGTCTGGCGCTTTATAGTTGCTTTGCGCTCCGGCAGCTTCAGGTAACTATAGATTTCGTCCCAGTTGCTGGTGTTCAGAGCAGCTTCCTCACTGCTAAAGTCGGCCAGCAGAATTGCCTTCGCTCCCAGGTTCTTTGCCAGCTGCACATCCGTTAAGCGGTCGCCAATTACGTAGCTGTTAGCCAGGTCGTATTCGCCGGTCATGTACTGCTGCAGCATGCCGGTGCCCGGTTTGCGGGTATCCAGCCCTTCGTGCTCAAAGCTGCGGTCAATCAGAATATCGGCAAACGCCACTCCTTCGCTCTTCAGAATATCGAGCATCTTGTTCTGGTAAGGCCAGAAGGTTTCTTCCGGGTAAGAACTGGTGCCTAAGCCATCCTGATTGGTTACCATTACAAACTCGTAATCCAGTTCGGTGTAAATCCTGTAAAGATTGCGGATTACTTTCGGTATAAATTCAAATTTTTCAAACGAATCAACCTGGTGATCTGTCTTCGGCTCTACCAGTATGGTACCGTCGCGGTCTATGAATAATGCTTTTTTCATTTTTATTTTCTGACTTAATGACAGTGGACAATGTGACAAAAGACTTTTCTAAAGGGCCACTGCTGTTTCGTATTTGCAATCCGAAACCAATTAACTGCGGATTTGTAATCCGATTTTCTGCTAAAAACAACGACCTTGATTTGCGGATTACAAATCCGCTGGTAGTAAACTTTCGGATTACAAATCCGAAAGAGCATACTCTGTGTGTAGTCTTTTGTCCTTTATCAAAAAATCCTTTGTCTAAATTTTAAACTCTGAAATTGCCTGGTATAGTTGTAGATTCTCCTCGGTAGTGCCTACGGAAATCCGCAGACAGTTTTCGCAGCCAGCCAGATTAGAGCGGTTCCGGGTCACGATGCCTTTGCCGAGCAGATGACTATAAAGGCTGTTGGCATCTTTTACTTTAACAAGTATAAAGTTAGCGTCTGATGGGTACACCTTCTCAACTACAGGCAGCGTTGGCAGGGCCTGCTCCAGTAACTGCCGCTCCTGCACAATTTCCTCCACCATAAACTTCAGTTGCTCGTCGTGTTCCAGCGCATGTAGCGCCAGCTCCTGGGTAGCCTGGTTTATGTTGTAAGGTGGCTTAATTTTGTCGAGTAGAGCTATTATTTCTTCCGAAGCGAAGGCCATACCCAGGCGCAAGCCTGCCATTCCCCAGGCTTTGGAGAAAGTTTGCAACACTACCAGGTTAGGATACTCGCTTAATCTCGTGGTCCAGCTCGGCGTATCGGCAAAGTCGATGTACGCTTCGTCCAGCACCACCAGCCCGTCAAAGTTGTCGAGTATAGTTTCTATAGTTTCAGGGTCGATGCTGTTACCGGTCGGGTTATTGGGTGAGCAGATAAAGATGATCCTGGTAGTAGCTTTTATACTTCGCAGTACTTCCGCTACCGGCAGCTGGAAATCAGGTGTTAACTGCACGGCATCAAGTTGCACATCGTTCAGGTTGGCTGATACCTCGTACATGCCGTACGTTGGCGGCAGGTGCAGCATACGGTCCTGCCCCGGACGGCATACCATACGGAACAGCAGGTCAATGGCCTCATCGGAGCCGTTACCCAGGAAAATCTGCGAAGGGCGTACGCCTTTTATAGCTGCGATCTTACTTTTCAGGGCTTTCTGGTGCGGGTCCGGGTAGCGGTTGTAGGTATCGCCTGCCAGGCTGCCCAGGTTGTTCTCGTTGGCATCCAGGTATACGCTGGCGGTGCCTTTAAATTCGTCGCGGGCCGAGGCGTAGGCTTTCATTCGCCATACATTCGGACGAACTATAGTTTCCAGGTTAAACATTTATAGTTTCTTAAGTCTTATAGTTACTGCATTTTTGTGCGCCTGCAAGCCTTCTGCTTCGGCCATTACTTCTATGGTTTTGCCAATGTGCTGCAAGCCCTGCGGCGTGATGTGCTGAAAAGTAATCTTCTTCACAAAACTATCCAGCGACACGCCACTGTAGGCACGGGCGTAACCGTTAGTGGGCAGCGTATGGTTGGTACCGGAGGCATAATCGCCGGCGGCTTCGGGTGTATAGTTCCCCAGGAAAACAGAACCGGCATTCACCACACCATCGGCTATAGTTTCCAAGTCTTTTACGGCGAGTATCAAGTGTTCCGGTGCGTACAGGTTCGAGAAGTCCAGCATCTGTTCTGCATCTTTTAGAACGATTGCCAGGCTGTTTTCCAGGGCTTGCGCGGCTACTGCTTCGCGGGGCAGTTGCTGTAGTTGCTTTTCCAGCTCTGCGATCACCTGATCAACTATAGTTTCCGAAGTACTCAGCAGCACTACCTGCGAGTCCGGGCCGTGCTCGGCCTGCGAAAGTAAATCTGCCGCTACGAATGCAGGGTCAGCAGTTTCATCTGCCATCACCAACACTTCAGAAGGGCCAGCCGGCATATCAATGGCTACACCCAGCTGCGTTACCAGTTGCTTGGCCATCGTTACGTACTGGTTTCCGGGGCCGAATATTTTGCTAACCGCCGGCACACTTTCGGTGCCAAAGGCCATAGCTGCAACTGCCTGTGCGCCACCAGCCTTCACTATCGTTTCGATGCCAAGCAAAGCTGCCGTGTACCGGATGGCCGGGTGAATAGTGCCCTCTTTAGAAGGTGGTGTGCAAAGTACGATCTGCTTACAACCAGCCAGCTTCGCCGGCACACCCAGCATCAGCAACGTAGAAAAAAGGGGCGCGGTACCGCCCGGAATGTATAGTCCTACTTTTTCGATGGCTACACTTTTGCGCCAGCAACTAACTCCAGGCATGGTCTCCACTATAGCAAGCTGCTCCTGCTGCTGTTTATGGAATAGCTCGATGTTCTGTTTTGCCTGAAGGATAGCCTCTTTCAATTCTGCACTTATCTCAGACTCGGCTGCCGCCAGTTCTTCCAGTGTTGCCAGCAGTTGCGACGGTCGTTTGCCATCATATATCTCTGCCAGTTGATACAGCGCCTCGTCGCCCTGTTCCTGCACCAATTTAAAGATCTGGCGTATAGTTGGCTCCAGTTCCTGCTGTTTTTTTACGGGCCGTTTTACCAGCTTAGGCCAAACTATAGTTTCCGGGTATAAGATCTTTTTCATCAGATGATCATTTTTTCGATTGGAACAACCAGGATGCCCTGCGCGCCTGCTGCTTTCAGTTTTTCGATGATCTCCCAGAAATCGTCTTCGTTTACTACGGAGTGCAGCGAACTCCAGCCTTCTTCGGCCAATGGCAGTATGGTAGGAGATTTTACCCCGGGGAGTAGCTTGGTGATCTCAGGGATTTTGTCATTCGGAGCGTTCAGCAGAATGTATTTGGCCCGCTGCGCCCGCTGCACCGCATGTATCCGGAACAGGAGCTTATTCAGGATTTCCTGTTTTTCGGCACTCAGGCTTTGGTTTGCGA
>DATBUF010000529.1:0-2895 GCA_036516435.1 Pontibacter sp. | reverse complement strand
GCGTTGGCTACCCCCTCTATTTTCACGTCAGGGGCAAACTTCGGGATAACGTACTCCAGTGGGTACTGGCCGGTATTAGCTATCGTTACGTTGCCTTGCACTTCATCGCCGATGGCCAGGTCATTAAAGCTCTGCTCCTGCGGCGTAATGGCAATCTGAGCAGGCATCGCCCCTACACCATACACATTAAAGGAGTACTCGCGACCTGTAGTGCTGGTCAGTTTAACGGCTCCGTTATCGCTGCCGGCCCCGTCTGGTGTGTAAACTATAGTTAGCGTAGCTTCTGCAAGTGCTGTAACCTGGCTTGGCTTGCTCTTCACCACAAACTGCGGATTAGTAGACACGACCTCTTTGATATTGAAGTTGCCATAACCCGAGTTCTTTACAGTAACGGTCATTTCCTTGGTACGACCATAGAACACGTTGCCAAACTCAACAACTTTGCTCGATGCCAGCACCGGCACCTGGCCCGTAACCTTCAGACTTACCGGAAGTCGTACTTCAGGATTTGTGTTATCGTTAGAGCGGATAAGCACGTTTGCCCCGTACGTACCGTTCACCAGCTTGCTGGCATCTATACGCAGGGCTACATCTGTTGCATTATTACCTTCTAAAACACCCGAAGCCGGATTTAAAGCAATGTAAGTACCCAAATGCTGGTTGTTGCTTACAGCAGTAATATTCCAGGCATAGTTCGGGTCTGCAATGGCTGTTTCCATCGGAATCCAGGTTTTGCCAAGGTCGGTGCTGAAGAAGCTATGATCCGAGCCTGTGGCTACCAGTTCCTGCCCCATACCCAGCGGATACAGGTTATTTGCCGGTACGTGATACACTACCCAGAACGTCTTTCCTTTCTCGAAGTATAGTTGCTCTTCCAGGGTTATAGTATGCCAGTACTGCTCTGTTTGCCTGCTGTTTTCTTCGCGGGCAAGCACCAGGCTGGCAGTAGCAAGCGAAGCGCCTTCATACACTTCTACTATGATCGGCCCTGTTTTCTGGTTGTGCTTGGCAAAGAACTGCAACTGCGTCAGGTTAAATCCTTCCGCTTCGTCTACATAAAAACGTACGGCAGCAGAGTTGGTCAGGGTCAGGTCTTCTTCCCCTACAATATAGGCCTGGTAAGGCGCATAGCTTTTCTCTTTACGGAATACAGCACTCGGCACTACAGCTGTAGCATCGTTAGTGGCTGTGGCTATTTGCTTAAGCTGCATTTTAGGTTTGCCTGATGTGGCTACCCCTGTAGTTGCCGGGTACACCAGACCTGCGTTGTTGTAGCTCAGCGAGTGGCTCTTGTTACGGATCAGGCTGCTCCAGCGCAGCACACCATCTGCATTGTTCTGAATACCGAACGTATGATCGCTGACCTTGCCGGTAGCTGCATCAATGGTTACACTCAGTGACTTGGCCGTAAGCGCAATAGCCGGGCCCTGGTTTGTCTGCCCTGATGCTATATTCGACAGTGCGGCCACATTTCCCCAGCGGTCTACGCCACGCACGGCAAAATAGTATGTCGTAAGTGACTCCAGTTTGTTTACCTCAAACGAAACCTGCTCACCTACTGCACTATGGTTTTCAAACGCAATCATTTTTGCTTTGCCTATAGTAGCTTCTGTAATCGCCTCTTTAGAGTACAGTACCTGGTAAGCTACCGGCTTCTCATCATCCTCATCTGTCGGCACAGACCAAACCAGCGTAGCGAAATCCTGAGAAATGCCTGTTACCTGCAGGTTCGAAATGGCTACAGGTGCAATGCCTTCGTTTCGGTTCAACGCCAGTCGTGCATCTAACAGGCCACTGCCTAACTTGCCTGCATACTCAGGGTTGATGCCGTCGATATCGTGCACCGAAGTGACCAGGTGCGTCCGGAGCTGCGCAGGGGTAAGCCCTGTACCGGCAAACTGCGATACAACCAGCGCCGCTATACCCGATACGTGCGGGCAGGCCATGGAAGTACCCTGCATGTAGCCATACTTATTATTTGGCAGTGTGCTCAGAACACCATGGTCCTGGCCAAAACGCGTATCGCCACCCGGAGCGGCAACATCTACCCAGGTACCAAAGTTTGAATAATACGCACGCTCGTTGTTGGGACCTAAAGCAGATACTGCCAGGGTTTTCTCATAGTAGCCAGGCCACCATTTACCATCAAAAGCATCATTGCCGGCGGCAAAAATAACGATACCGCCACGCATCGGGCTGCCTTCGTAGTTACCGGCTTCTTCTATAAAGTAGTCAATGGCATCCAACACCGCCTGCTCGTACACATCCGGGTTCTGGTAGCCCCAGCTATTCTGCGCGATTACGGCACCGTTGTCAGCAGCGTACACGAGTGCCTGCGCAAAACCACCGTTGGTTTCGTTGCTAAACACCTGCGCCGACATTAGCCTAACGCCATCGCCTTTGCCACTGCCACCCGCTACGCCACCTACACCAATGCCGTTGTTGTTAACGGCACCAACTGTACCTGCCACGTGCGTACCGTGCTCATGTGCGGTTATGTTACCTGACCTGTTTGTAAAGTTGTAACCATAAATATCGTCTGCATAGCCGTTCCCATCATCATCCACGCCGGGTTTGCCGTTCAATTCAGCCTCGTTTACCCACATGTTCTGCTTCAGGTCTTCGTGCTTCACATCAATACCACCGTCTATAATAGCTACTATTACATTAGGTTTGCCGGTTTGCACTTCCCAGGCCTTAAACAGGTTAATATCGGCACCTGGCGCCGAAACAGCAGTTTGCCCCGTGTTTTTGTAGTGCCACTGCGACTTCAGGTAAGGATCGTTGAAAGGCAGCTCACCTGCAGCAGGCATGTCGTATAGCTTTTTAGCATAAACAGGTTCTGCATTTGTTGCCTGCCCGCTTTGCTTGTAGCTGGAGGCTACCTGCAAGGCA
>DATBUF010000528.1:0-4973 GCA_036516435.1 Pontibacter sp. | reverse complement strand
TAAAGCGGTTGAGAGTATACGCGAAGAACTGAAAGCAGAGATTGAGGCTGGTCTGCAGACTGCTTTTGCTACGCCAATGCCTGTTGCGGATAAGCAGGAAGAACTGGCCGACATGTATAAACCGTACGTGCAGCAGCCTGTCGCACCGGCATCAGGGGCTAAAACAGAGCGGCGTTTTGTAGATGCTATTTCAGATGGCTTGCGCCAGAGCATGGAGCGCTACCCGGAACTGGTACTAATGGGACAGGACATTGCCGAATACGGCGGCGTGTTTAAGATTACCGAGGGCTTTGTAGATAAATTCGGTAAGGACCGCGTGCGCAATACACCGCTGTGCGAATCGGCTATAGTTGGCATTGGCCTGGGTATGTCGGTAAAAGGGAAGAAGAGCATGGTGGAGATGCAGTTTGCCGATTTTGTGACCTGCGCCTTTAACCAGATCGTGAACAACCTGGCGAAGAGCCATTACCGCTGGGGACAAAATGCCGATGTGGTGGTACGCATGCCTACTGGTGCCGGTACCGCAGCTGGTCCGTTCCACTCGCAAAGCAACGAAGCCTGGTTCTTTCACACGCCCGGTCTGAAGATCGTTTATCCTTCATCTCCGTATGATGCTAAAGGCTTGTTGAATGCGGCTATTGAAGACCCTAACCCGGTGATGTACTTTGAGCACAAACTGCTGTACCGCTCTATCTCACAGGAAATTCCGGATGACTACTATACTATAGAAATAGGCAAGGCGAAAACCGTAGCCGAGGGCGAAGACCTGTCTATCATAACCTATGGCATGGGCGTGCACTGGGCCAAGCAACTGCAGCAGGAAATGCCGGGTACCAGCATCGAGATACTGGATCTGCGCTCGCTGCTGCCATGGGATAAAGAGGCTGTCCGGAATACTGTTGCTAAGACCGGGCGCGTTATTATACTACACGAAGACACATTAACAGGAGGTATAGGCGGCGAAATTGCAGCCTGGATAGCGGAGAACTGCTTCCAGCACCTCGATGGTCCTGTTGCCCGGGTAGCCAGTTTAGACACTGCCGTGCCTTTTGCACCGCCGCTGGAAGCAGAGTTCCTGCCAAAGCAACGGCTGCGCGAAAAGGTGGAAGCTATACTTGCGTATTAATTAACTACATCATTCTGAGGTACTATGTCCTGTCGCCTGCTGTATTCTTTGCTGCTTTGTGCTGCGCTTCTGGTTTTCTCCGGCTGTGGTAAAAAGGGGATACCCTGCCCATCGCCTACAGGTAAAAGCGTAAAAGTACAGGAAAAGGGTGCAGCAGGCCTGCAGGCCATTAAAGTGCCAACCGATAAAAATGGCAGGGTACAGAAGCGAAAGAAATTCGTGTTCTTTTAACGCTGCCCGTAGCAACCATAACTAACCCCAACCTCTATGAAACAAATTTACATCAGCATCTCCTTTGTTATTGTTCTTTCCCTGTTGGTGGGGCAGCAACCGGTGGCAGCCCAGATACAGCAGACCTCAAAAGGGCAGCATAAAAAAGAGCAGCGACGTTACCTGAAAGAGGCCAGAAATACAGAGGCTGCTTACAAGGATACCCACCTGAACCCCGACACGTATACACACCGGAAAGGCGAAGCTGCCCGCAAACGCGTGAAGAAACGCGATGAGCGCCGCCAATATAAATTTGATGATACCGGCCAGCCTGTTAAAAAGACCCGGGTTGCGCGTAAAAAAGCAACCAGTACGCAGAGCAGCCGGTAAATACCTCTAAAAAACTAAAACCTACTATGAACTGGCACCCTCTTAATAGCACAAAACAGCTGGATGAGATTCTGGAAGAGTCGAAGCAGACGCCCGTTGTCATTTTTAAACACAGCACTTCCTGCTCTATCAGCGCCACTGCCAAAAGCAGGCTGGAACGCCAGTGGCAGGACAAGGGACTGGAGCAGGTTAAATCCTATTACCTTGATCTGCTGGCTTACCGCCCCGTATCGAACGAAGTGGCAGAACTGCTGCAGGTGCAGCACGAGTCGCCGCAGTTGCTATTGCTGCAGGATGGCATGTGTACCTACAATGCATCACACCTGAGCATTAACCTGGATGAGTTAAAGAAAAAAGTTGCTGCAACAAACCCGTAGCAGCAACTTTTTTCTTCAGATCACTTAATATACAAAGCTTACCGTTTGTTTAATATCCGGGTGGAGGCTTAGCGCAACCGGGCAGGTGCGGGCAGCATGCTCCAGCATAGCTTTTTCTTTGGCAGTATAGTTATTCGCAGGCATTTTAAACGTCAGGATAACTTCAGCTATGCGGCGCGGTTCGGCAGCCATAATTTTGGTGGTTTCGATCTCCATGCCCTCGATAGCGATGTTGCTGCGCTTTGCCAGAATGCCCATAATGGTCATCATGCAGCTGCCAAGTGCGGCGCAAACCAGGTCAGTCGGAGAAAAGGCTTCGCCGCGGCCGTTGTTATCAACAGGAGCATCTGTGATAACGGTGTTGCCTGAGGCCAGGTGTTGTGCTGTGGTACGCAGGTCGCCTGAGTATTTACTTTGGATAGTAGCCATAAAGTATAAAGTTTGAATACAAACGTGAATTTACTTACTTTTAAACAAACTCTAAATTATTCTAAGTGATACGGATCATCGCTTTCGTGCTGACGCTTGCCCTGGCTGCTACTGCTGTGCCGGCGCTTGCCCAATCTGAAGAAGAAGAGGACTTTGATAGAGAACTGAGCTATGGTATAAACCTGAACTCGAATGGCGGCCTTATAGGAGGGGCTTTCATCCGGTCGGCTTATACCATGAACCGCAACATGCTACAGTTCGGAGCCCTGGAGATTGTAGAAGTAAAACACCCGCGGGAACTGCGCGGCTACAGCGAAACCGGCGACTCATTCATTATTGGTAAGCAAAACTACCTTTTTGTTGTACGTCCGCACTATGGCCGCGAACTGGTGCTTTTCCGCAAAGCTGCCGAGTCGGGAGTACAGGTAAATGCTTTAGGCGCCCTCGGTCCATCGCTTGGGTTGCTGGTGCCATACTACATCCGGTACAACTATGGGCAGCGCGGCACGCAGGTAGATGTGCGCACAGAACAATACGACCCACGGGAGCATAAAAACCTGGGGCAGGTACTAGGGGGCGCTGGCGTATTTACCGGCCTCAGCGAAGCCAACCTGAACCTGGGTGTGCACGGCAAAGCCGGTTTAAGTTTTGAGTATGGCCGTTATAACGAAAGCATTGCCGGTATAGAAGTGGGCGTGATGGTAGAAGCTTATACTAAAAGGTTAGTCCTGATACCGGATGCGAAAAATAACAGTACTTTTACTTCTGTTTACCTCAACATCTATTACGGCAGTCGCAAATAGCCACCTGGTCGAACAAATCGCCCACTCATCCTGTTGCATAAAGGCGTAGCATAAAACTGATGTTATGCTAATGTCTCTTAACGCATTACTTCCTATCTTTGCAGCATGGATGAAATAATATCACTTCCGGTTATACAGCCCAACACCACTCCGGCCGAGCTGAGTGAAAACGGCAAAATACGCAAGCCTAACTGGCTGCGCGTAAAGCTGCCTGTAGGGCAGGAATACGCTAAAGTACGCAACATAGTATCTGAATATAAACTGCATACCATCTGCGAGAGCGGCAACTGCCCGAACATGGGTGAGTGCTGGGGAGCAGGCACAGCTACTTTTATGATTCTGGGTAACGTGTGTACCCGCAGCTGCTCTTTCTGCGCGGTGGCAACCGGCCGCCCCAACGAGTACGATGAGGATGAGCCGCGCCGTGTAGCAGAGGCCATTCAACTGATGGGCGTAAAACACGCTGTTATTACCTCTGTTAACCGCGACGAACTAAAAGACCGTGGCGCTGCCATCTGGCACGAAACGGTAAGGCTGGTAAAAGAGCTTTCGCCGGCTACAACTATAGAAACCCTGATTCCGGATGTGAAAGGTACCTGGGATGCCCTGATCACGATGATCTCGGCTGGTCAGGAAGTAGTGTCGCATAACATGGAAACGGTGAAGGAGCTTTACCGCCAGGTACGTCCGCAGGCAAAGTATGAGCGCAGCCTGGAGCAGATCCGCCGCACCAAAGAGTATGGCAAGCGTACCAAGACCGGTATTATGTTGGGCCTGGGCGAAACACGCGAGCAAGTGTACCAGGCCATGGATGATCTGGCAGCTAACGGCTGTGATATCTTAACGCTGGGTCAGTACCTGCAGCCAACCAAACTGCACATCGAGGTAGCGGAGTTCATCCACCCGGATCTGTTTGCACACTACCGCGAAGAAGGATTAAGCAGAGGCATTAAGTATGTAGAGTCTGGCCCGCTGGTACGTTCTTCGTACCATGCTGAGCGCCATGTGCATGTGTAAAGCATACGATATTTTACAGGAGGCCCTGTTGCGTAATAGCAGCAGGGCCTTTTTGTTTTAGTGCAGATACTGTTGGTTGAATGCTGTCTTGTGTTTGTAATGGTCTTGTAACTGCTTTCTGCCTTTGAGCTATAGTTCTATAGTTGCTGGTTTGAATCTGTCTATAGTTTTATAGTTGGCTATAGTTGCAGCTGGAACCAAGCTATAGTTCTACAGCCTTCTGTATTCCTGGGAGCTTTACTTGCCCTTTGTTTTATAGTTGGCTTTGGCTCTCTCGGGCCGAGCGGCCCCGTCTTTGGGCATCGCGCTGCTGCCTTCTTGCTATCCTCCTGCGTCGGATTGCCTGCGGCACCGCAACAAGTCAAAGGCGCTCAACCCAAAGACTGATATCATCTCGATAGTAACTGCTATAGCTATAGTTAGAAGAGAAGCTATAGTTATATAGCCTTGCTCGTGGTAGTAGTTCCGTAGGGACAGGTCGCGACCTGTCCTTCCTTGGTCTGTAACTATAATACTATAGCTGAAGCTATCTTTCTATAGTTGCTGGCGCGGGTTTGCAACCCGTGTCTAACAATGATGTTGAGTTTGTAACTCAACTGGCCCACAGGGCCAAACTATAGC
>DATBUF010000527.1:0-2186 GCA_036516435.1 Pontibacter sp. | reverse complement strand
TACTCTCAGCCACTAAGATCCTTCCAGGATGACAAAGATGACAAATAAGTGAGCTGCAGCTGCTGGCCGAAACTATAACTATAGCCTTGAGCTCAGCCAATGGTATTCTATAAATCCTGATGATGCAAACTTACTCTTCCTCTTCTGGAAACCTATGTGGGCGGAAGTGCTGCAACGTAGCCCGCAACGATTTGTAGATTGCCCGCTTTACTTCCTCCCAACGTTGTGGTTCACCGGTCGCGAATTTCTGGTTTACTTCCAGCTCTATGCCGCCATATTGCTCGTCGGTAAACTTGCGGCGCAGGTACGTCGGGAAGCCATCTGAAATGCCCAGGTACGGGTAGTTAAAGCGAACCAGCAGGGTATTGTCTGCATTTTGCAGTTCCTGTTTCCAGTGCCTGCAGAATGCCTGTTCCAACTTGCGTTTTGGGTCGTAAAGCAGACCAATGTCTGCTTCGCGCACCTCCCCGTCCAGCTCCGGCGTAAAGCTGTGCACCGATACGTGCAGCACATGCCGCTCAGCCATCACAAAATCATGGATCAGGTGCTCTACCTGCTCCCGGTATGGAAAATAATGCTCCTTCAGAATGGTGGCCTTTTCCTTGTCGTCTAACCCGCGGGTAACATCCGAGAACAATTTGGCATGCCTCTGCGACCTGTTGAGTTCTACCAGCAGCCGTGAGGTTTCAGAATAAAAGGCTTTATCTGCCAATGGCTCCAGTTCCCGGAAAAGCTCCAGTGCTCCCAGGTCGTAGCCCTGGTGTGTAGTAAGTAGAGCCTCCTGGTTTTTGAAAAGATCGCTATACTGCTCAGGAATCTGGTTTCCGCCATGTTCGCAGGTGAGTAGTAGTCTTAGCATGGTTTTTCATGTAAAAATACGCCTCCTTTTTGCAAACAGGTGGCCAGCTGTTTATAAACGCGTGCTATAGTTGCGGCATCCGGTGCGGTACCAACTGCTTCTAAAATACGCTTCGACAGGCTGCCCCGCGACAGGATAACGTTCAGCGCATACTGCACTTCAGGCTGCTCTTCGAGCAGTACACATTCGGCAGCCAGGTGGCGCCATAGTTCACCCACTGTGCAGTTTTCAGTACAATCAAAACCAAAACATCGCAGGTACTCAAAATCAGTGATAATGGCTTCCTGCCCATGCTCTATCACCTGCAGCAGAATAGCAGCCAGGCGGTCCTCGTCGTACGTCATCAGTTCCTGCACACTAACCCAGCGCTCTGCAATCAGGGCCTGCAGCACCGAAACAGTTGCCTGTATCACAGCCATGTCTGCCACCGGGCTTTCCTGAATATCGAGCAGGCGAATTTCGATGGCGTTGCGCTCGAAACGGGCAATGGCCCCGCGCGAGTTCAGAAACTCTTCCTGTAGTGTGCCTTCCGGATCATAAGGCGCTACATCGTTGTACATTTTCTGAAGTATATTTTCTTCATAGGCTTGCTTGCTGAAAACGGCTTCCGGGATTACGTTGCCTGTTATGCTTGGAATCTTCTGCTGGTTTTTGCGGTACACCTCCAAACGGGTATCGAGCATTCCTGTTACCTTTCCGTCCAGAATAGGCGACGAGGCACTGATAGCCGGAAGTATGGGCAATAACATCCGGATGGCCGCATGCAACCTGGCAAATTCTTCATCGTTGGCAAAGGGCAGGTTCAGGTGGGTGCTTTGCAGGTTGGCCCAGCCGTGCCCTTTGCAGTCAAAAATACGGTTATAGGCTTCGTACACAGCGTTGTGCTCGTGCGGCCATAGTTGTGTATCGGTGTCGGGGTTCATGGTGGGGTGCGCTCCGGTTGGCAGCAGCATGGCATCGTGTTTCTCCAGCAGCTGGTTTATCTTCCGGATATGCTCCTGAAACTTGGGATGCAGCCCTTCCAGGGAATTTACCGGCCCCTGCGTTTTCAGCTCTACCACATGCAGCACCAGCTCGTTGCTCCAGGCAATATCGCCAAACTCCACATCCGAAATATATTTTCCTACTTCGTCATAAATCAGCTTGTCGGTGATGGGCAGCACGCGCAGGTCTTTTCTGCTCACAATCATATACTCCAGCTCCACGCCGAAGCCCTTAAACAAATGCAGTGGTTTTTCGGGAGAGCTACCCATCGGTTCTGATATTTTTATGGTTGTCGATCCGTCGTTTAATGGACTTGATGATAGCAGCATATAGTTCTTTCTTT
>DATBUF010000526.1:0-5021 GCA_036516435.1 Pontibacter sp. | reverse complement strand
CATATAGTTCTTTCTTTAAAATTTTATCTTCGCACCCCGCATCTATATTGGGGTTATCATTTACTTCTATTACGTAAGCCTTCCCGTCTATTTCTTTCAGGTCTACACCATACAGTCCGTCGCCTATCAGGTTGGCTGCTTTCAGAGCCGTGTGCAGCACATGGAAAGGTACTTCCTCGAAGGGTACCGTGTCGGAGTCGCCTTCGGTTTGCTGGTGCTTTTTACCGTTCCAGTTATAGATCTGCCAGTGCCCTTTTGCCATGTAATAGCGGCAGGCATACAGCGGCTGCTTGTCTAAAATACCAATGCGCCAGTCAAAATCAGTAGGTGTAAACTCCTGCCCGATAATCAGTTCAGAGTCTGCCAGCATGTTATCGAGTTCTTCCTTCAGGCTTTGGCGGTCTTTGGCTTTTATCACCCCCTGCGAGAAAGAGCTGTCCGGCTTTTTGAGCACACAGGGCAACCCCAGCTCCTCCTCTACCTGCTCCCGGTTATCCCGATGTATGATCATCGATTTAGGAATAGGTACTTTCGCCTTTGTCAGCAGCTCGGCCAGGTATACTTTGTTGGTGCACCGGAGTATCGAAACCGGGTCATCAATCACCACCAATCCATCGGCATAGGCTTTGCGTGCGAACTTATACGTATGATGGTTCACAGAGGTGGTCTCCCGGATGAAAAGGGCATCGAACTCTGCTAAACGCCTGTAATCGTCTTTGGTGATGAGCTCTACGTAAAAACCCTGTGCTTCGGCTGCTTCTACAAACTGCTGAATCGCTTTTTTATCAGAAGGCGGCTCTTTTTCATTCGGATCAACCAGTATGGCCAAGTCGTAGGTTTTGCGGGTAATACGCGCGCCGGCAAAACGATGGCGGGCAAAATAAGCTTTGGCAAACTTTACCACATAGCGCCAGTGGTGCTCCGGTATCTCGTTTACAGGTATCGGGCTGATGCTTTGCAGTACCCATTCATCTTTAAACACGAATTGCGCACGCAGTAAAGGCGCCTGAAAAAGATCGTGCAGCTGCTTGCAGAGCTTCTCATACTTTACGGCCACATTTTGCCCGAAGTAAATGCTGAGCGTGAAGCTTTTAGAGCGCAGGCTGGCCAGGCTCTTCTGCACCAGGTCGTTAATTTCTACGGTAATAGCCCGAACTATAGTTGGGCTTTTCAGGTCCTGCATGGTGGTCACGCTTGGTATGGGCTTGTGCCCGCGCGCCTCGGCCAGTAAGGATACATAGTAGCCGGCACTCTGGTACTTATAGCTTCGGCAAAGGTTAAAAATGCGGGCGTTTCTTATATCGATGTAGGTGTTATCCGTCAGGTACGTCTGGGCATCCACAATCTCTACATCCTCTATTTGGGTTTCCCAGTCCTTGGGGTAATCCACAACTACAATTTTTCGCATGTCGGGTGTTAGTCTGTTTGGGGGTGTTGGGGCTCTATGGCCAGCAGGTTTGCATCGAAGGTAGACATGCCCAGCATAATAGAACTGAGCAGATGCGATAGTCCCACTTCGTAATAGTTATTATTGAAATAAGGGTTGTCCGGGTAAGGATCGGCTACCACCACATGCCGCTGATCGTCGGTAAAGCCGCAGAGCACAACAAAATGCCCCATCGGGTATCCGTGCACATCATCATACACAGAATTGCCTGCTTCATCAGCAAACTCACGGGAACTACGGTACAGGTAGGTAGCACTTAAACCTGTAAGCATCGGAATGCCCGCATCAAAGTAACTGCTCATCAGGTCAACAGTCAGGTTTTCGCAGCACAGCCTGCCACCAAGTTCCAGAAACTCAATGTAAGCAAGCGATGCACGCTCCAGCTTCTTGCCTTTTTTCACTTTCAGCTGCTGTTCCAGTTTCTCGATGATCTCCTCATTTGTAAGGTCAAACCAGGTGGGGTCGAACACGTGCAGGTTGTAGGTAAAAATGGTAGCCTTGTACCCGCGCCGCAGGGCATGGCAGGCCAGCAGCACCTCCAGGGTGCCGCCCTCTTCCAGGTAAGGCACCTCCCGGATGACCTCACTCAGCGTTATCGGGTCGTTGAAGTAGCGGTACACGGCATGCAGGCTGGTTGGGCCGCAGGTAGAGTCGTCGGGTTGCGTATGTATCTTTATCGGGATCACAGCTTTTAGTACACTGGCTAAGATGTTTAACAGTGTGCCCTTTATACGCGGTTGCGCCTATAAGTTTTAGTAAATTCCTGTGATTATACTTTGACTTATCCTAGCTGTATAGTTGGGGAAAACAAAAAGAGATAACCGGCTGTAGGTTATCTCTTTTATGAATATTAACTATAGTTTTAAACTACGTGCTGGTTTACTGAGAGCAAGTGTGTGCTCCACAACTATAGCTAAGCACAGGATCAGGATGCCTCCTGCTGTATTCCTTGCAAACCAGGAGGCCCAAGAAAGCTATAGTTGTGAAGCAAGAAGCCGCTTAACGAATAACCAACAACGATCAACGAAAAACTAAGCCAACAACTGCTCTATAGCCGTATCTACTTTCGTAAAGTCGAAGCCCCGTAATACCTGCTGCATTTGCGCTGCGATCTGTTCGGTACACAGGTTGCCAATGCTGCCTTCGTGGGTGTGGTTTACTTGTGTTGGCGCTTCAAAAGTGCCGTTGGCAATGTCAGCCCCCACCTTTTTATAAGCATCCCGGAAAGGTACACCCTGCAGCACCTCGTTATTTACTACTTCCACGCTAAAGGCATACTTGTACTTCTCGTCCTGCATGATGTTGTCTTTAACTATAAGCTTTGGCAGCATGTAGTTTGCCATCTGCAGACAGTCAAGCAGCGTGCCGAAAGCAGGGAAAAGGCTCTCTTTCAGCAGCTGCATATCGCGGTGATAGCCGGATGGCAGGTTAGCCGTTTGCAGTGCAATTTCATTTGGCAAGCCCTGTAGTTTATTGCATTTACCACGAATCAGCTCAAATACATCCGGATTCTTTTTGTGTGGCATAATGCTGGAGCCGGTAGTCAACTCATCTGGTAAACTTACAAAAGCAAAGTTCTGGCTCATGTACAGGCACAGGTCCATTGCCATACGGCCAATAGTGGCGGCTATAGTTGCGAGTGCGGTGGCTACCACACGTTCCGTTTTACCACGCCCCATCTGGGCATACACCACATTATAGTTCAGGCTCTCGAAACCCAGCAGATCGGTAGTTAACTGGCGGTTCAGCGGGAACGAAGAACCATAACCGGCAGCAGAGCCCAACGGGTTTTTATTGCTGATGCGGTAAGCAGCTTGTACTACCAGCAGGTCATCAATTAAACTCTCGGCATACGCGCCAAACCATAAGCCAAACGACGACGGCATGGCTACCTGCAGGTGCGTGTAACCGGGCAACAATTTATCCTTGTGCTGCTCGCTTAACTGCTGCAACGTATGGAATAAGGTTTCTGTAGCTTTCACCACCTGGCGCAACTGGTGGCGCATGTATAGTTTCAGGTCAACCAGCACCTGGTCGTTGCGTGAGCGGCCGCTATGTATTTTTTTACCGGCTTCGCCGATGCGTTTGGTCAGCAGCAACTCTACCTGCGAGTGCACATCTTCCACACCTTCTTCAATCACAAAATTACCTTGCGCAACTTCACGGTATAGTTGCTTCAGTTCGCGTTGCACGGCAGCCAGATCCTCCTGCTCCAGCAGCCCGACCTGCGCCAGCATGCGCGTATGCGCCAGCGAACCAAGTATATCGAACGGTGCCAGCTCCAGGTCCAGTTCGCGGTCGTTGCCTACCGTAAAGCGTTCTATTTCTGCCTGTACCTGTATGTCTTTCTGCCAGAGTTTCATCTATTTAATTGTTGAATTGTTGGATTGTTAAATTGTTGATCTGGTTAAATTTATTTGGAGATTTGAGGATGAGCTGATGCAGTAAAATGAATTCCTGTAATTCTGCTGCTTAGATATTTTCGGTTTCACATTCATAATTCAGCATTCATAATTAAACTCAGCATGTTGATGTAAAGCTCAATGCCTTCTTCCAATTCCCGTAGTTCGATGTACTCGTCAGCGGTGTGTGAGCGGGCGGAATCTCCGGGGCCGAGCTTTACAGATGGCACACGTAGCAATGCCTGGTCGGATGTGGTGGGTGAACCGTAAGTGTTGCGACCAAGTTTAATGCCTGCCTGAACGATTGGGTGCGTGAGCGGAATTCCGGAAGGCTGTAACCGTACAGAGCGTGGCGTTACGGTTGCCTTTACATACTGCTTCACTGTTGCCAGCACTTCTTCTAAACTATAGGCATCGGTCACGCGCACATCTACGGTAAACTTACAGGTATCCGGCACCACATTATGCTGAGAGCCCGCCTGCACGACGGTTACACTCATCTTTATTGGCCCAAGCGTTTCAGATACTTTCTCGAATCTATAGTTGCGGAACCACTCAATATCTGCTAAAGCTTCGTAGATGGCGTTAACTCCTTCTTCACGGGCAGCATGTCCGGCTTTTCCGTGGGCTACGCAGTCCAAAACCAGCAGCCCTTTTTCAGCAACGGCCAGGTGCATTTGGGTGGGTTCGCCAACTATAGCAAAGCCGATTTCGCCTAGCTCAGGAAGTATAGATTCAAGTCCGTTTGTTCCGGAAATTTCTTCTTCGGCGGTGGCGGCAAGTACAACGTTATACTTCAGGTTTCGCTTCGGATAGAAGTATAAGAATGTGGCGATCAATGACACCAGGCAACCACCTGCATCGTTGCTGCCCAGCCCGTATAGTTTACCCTCTTTTATAGTTGGCGAGAACGGATCTATTGTGTAGCCGGCGTTGGGTTTAACGGTATCGTGGTGCGAGTTGAGCAGTATAGTTGGCAGCTCCGGGTTATAGTGTTGATTAAACGCCCACACGTTATTTCCCTGTCGCTCAGCTTTTATGCCATACCGTTCCAGGAAATTATAGATGGCAGCAGCTGTCTTATCTTCTTCCCGGCTGAAGGATGGAATGCTGATCAGTTCTTTTAAAAGCTCCAGCGCTTCGGCGTATAATTGGTAGGTAGTCATGTTATG
>DATBUF010000525.1:0-10760 GCA_036516435.1 Pontibacter sp. | reverse complement strand
GACAGACTAGGCATCAGCATAACAGTAGACGAAGGCCGCCGCTATTACTACCGTAACATTACCTGGAAGGGCAATTACCTGTATAATGATGAATACCTGACCCGAGTGCTGGGTATTGAGAAAGGGGACGTGTACAATCGCCAGGAGCTGGATAAGCGCCTGAACTATAACCCGACTGGTATTGACGTTTCGGCCCTCTACCAAAACGACGGGTACCTGTTCCAGAGCATTGACCCTGTTGAGGTACGTGTGGAAGGCGACTCGATTGACCTGGAAATGCGGGTGTATGAAGGACCGCAGGCAACTATAAAGAATGTAGTAGTTACCGGTAATACCAAAACCAGCGAGCACGTAATCCGCAGGGAGCTGCGTACCTACCCTGGCGAGAAGTATAGTCGCGATGACCTGATCAGAACAAGAAATGAACTTGCTGCGCTAGGCTACTTTGACCCGGAAAACATCGGGTTACAGCCAATTCCGAACCCTACGGATGGTACTGTGGATATTCATTACTCGGTAGTTGAAAGACCAAACGACCAGATTAGCTTATCCGGCGGCTGGGGTGGTCCGATTGGGGCAGTAGGTACCGTAGGCTTAACGCTGAACAACTTCTCTACCCGCAAATTCCTGGATCTGAAAGAATGGAGGCCGGTACCTAGCGGGGACGGGCAGCGCCTCGCGCTTAACCTGCAGGCTAATGGTAAATACTACCAGTCGTACTCGCTTTCGTTTACAGAGCCATGGCTGGGTGGTCGCAGACCAAACTCTCTGACAGTAAGCCTGTTTAAAACAGTTTACCGTCGACCAGACTTTATGGAGGAGGAATCAAAGCTGGATGTAAACGGAGCCTCTGTTACCCTGGGCCGCCGTCTGAACTGGCCTGACAACTTCTTTAACATCAGCCACTCGGTGTCATACAGCCGCTATACCCTAGACAACTATAGACAGCTGTTTGCAGACTTTACAGATGGTACCTCTAACAGTATCTCATTTGTAAATACACTTTCACGCTATAGTATTGATAACCCGACCTTCCCGACACGTGGTTCGCAGTTATCCTTAAGCGTAAACCTGACACCACCATATTCGCTGTTTCAGGAAGGAAAGGGCAAGTACGAATACATCGAGTTTAATAAATGGATGTTCGATGCCTCGTACTTTATAAATCTGGCAGGGAAATTGGTGTTAAACACAAGAGCGCACTTCGGGTTCCTGGGTAAGTATACTTCTGATACCAGCATCGGTCCGTTTGAGCGCTTTAAAATGGGTGGTTCCGGCTTAGGTGGCGGTAACGTATTTGTAGGTACAGATTACATCGGTCTGCGTGGTTACGAAGATGAAAGTGTGGTAGCTAGTAACGATCCGGCATTGCTGCAGGCAGGTGGTATAGCTTACAACAAGTTTGTAGTGGAGTTGCGCCAGCTGATCTCCCCAAGTCCGGCCGCTACTATTTATGGCTTAGCGTTTATGGAGGGCGGTAACAACTTTGGCTCGTATGATAACTATAACCCATTCAAGCTGTATCGCTCGGTGGGTATAGGTGCCCGAATCTTTATGCCGGCGTTTGGCTTGCTGGGCTTTGACTATGGCTGGAGACTGGACGATGTACCGGGTCAGCCAAATGCTAAGCCAGGTATGTTCCACTTTATCATAGGGCAGCAGCTACGCTAACTTAAATGAATTAGTATGAAAAAGTTTTTGTTCATCTTTTTAGCTGGCTTTTTTCTGACGCATGTTTCCAATGCTCAGAAGATTGGGTATATTGATTCGAACTTTATACTGAGCAAAATGCCTGCTTACAATAAGGTACAGCAGGAGATGGACAAATACGCTGAAACCTGGCAAAAGGAAATTGAGGCGTTGCAACAGCAAACTGAGAAGCTAAAGCAAGAGTATCGTGCTGAAGAAGTGCTGCTGACCGAAGAGATGAAAAAGAAGCGCCAGGCTGAGATCAGCAAAAAGGAAACAGAAGTGCGCGATTACCAGCGAAAAGTTTTTGGCTACGAAGGCATGATGTTTAAGCGCCGCCAGGATCTGATGCGCCCGATACAGGATGAAGTTTTTACAGCTGTAGAGAAAGTATCCAGAGCACGGCAAATCGCCATTATGTTTGACAAGTCAGGAGACCTGGTGATGATCTATACCAACCCGGTGCACGACTACACGGAGTATGTGCTTGAGGAGCTGGGACTGGCATCTGACAAGGCTAATACAAAAGGGAAGCAGCCAGCTGATGCTTTAAAAGACGGGCCCGATGACCTGCCTGCTGTAGGAGAAGAGGTGCAGGAAGAACAAAAGCAGGTAGAACAGCCTAAGGAAACAACTAAAAAGAAGCCTAACAACTAATCTTTATACCCAATTAATAATTAACCAACCAATGATGAACAAAATCAAAACCTTAGTAGTAGCGTTTTTACTGATCAGCTTTGCGTCTTTCGCACAAAGCAACGACCAGCCCCTGAAGATTGGTTATACTAACGTTGAATACATCTTACTGCAAATGCCAGAAAGCAAGCAGATAGAATCACAGCTGAAAGACCACAGCACACAGTTGGAAAACCAGTTAAAAGGAAAGTATAGCGAATATGAGACTAAGCTGCAGGCATACGAAAAAGGTGCAGCTACCATGGACAAAACTATCCGTGAAGATAAAGAGAAAGAGTTGATGAACCTGAACAACTCTATCCAGGAGTTTCAGCGTAATGCACAGCAGTCTCTGCAGCAGAAAGAGAAATCACTGGTAGATCCTATCATCACAAAGATTGACAAGGCTATCAAAGATGTTGCAAAAGAGAACGGCTATACATACGTGATCAGCAACCAGGCTTTACTGGCAGGCCCTGAAGATGGTGACATCTCTCCGCTTGTTTTAAAGAAACTGGGTGTAGATCCTTCTAAAGTAAAAGCTACTCCAGAGCCTGCTGCTGCTAAGCCAGCAACTACACCTGCTAAAACTCCGGCTAAAACGCCAGCAAAATCTAACAGCAAGAAGAAGAACTAATAACGTATTTTCTTATAGTTTTGAAAGCCGATGTGTTAAACTTCGGCTTTCTTTTTATATATAGCTTATAGTATACAACCAGTGGCAGATTACCAGGAACAGGACATAACCGCAGAGGATTCAGACGAACTATACGAGCACCACCGGATAGTGGTAGATAAAGGGCAGGCATTGCTTCGGGTAGATAAATTCCTGATGGACAGGCTGGCCAATGTTACCCGCAACAAACTACAGGAAGCTATCAGGGCCGAATCGGTTCAGGTAAATGATAAGCCTGTGAAAGTGAGCTACAAGGTAAAGCCACTCGATGTGATTACCATTACGCTAGCTGAGCCACCACGCGATACCGATATAGTACCGGAGAATATTCCGCTGGATATTGTGTACGAGGATGACGAGCTACTGCTGGTGAATAAGCCTGCCGGGATGGTGGTGCACCCTGCCTATAATAACTGGTCGGGCACCTTGGTAAATGCCCTGGCGTACCACCTGCAGAACCTGCCTACTGCCCGCAACGGCGAGGGGAGGCCCGGCCTGGTACACCGCATCGACAAAGACACCTCGGGGCTGTTAGTTATTGCTAAAACAGAGTACAGCATGGCTTTTCTGGCCCGGCAGTTTTATGACCATACTATAGAACGAACCTACTATGCACTGGTGTGGGGCGTACCGAAACAGGAAGCCGGAACTATAGTTGGGCATGTAGGCCGCAGTGCCAAAGACCGTAAAGTGATGACAGTTTATCCTGATGGCTCCTATGGCAAGCATGCTGTGACACATTATAAAGTGCTTCGGAAGTTTAAGCATGTAGCGCTAGTGCAATGTAACCTGGAAACCGGCAGAACACACCAGATTCGCGCACACATGAAGCACATCGGGCACCCGCTTTTCTCAGATGCCACTTATGGCGGCGATAAAATTGTGTATGGCACCCCCACCGGCAGTTACAAGGCCTTTGCTGAAAATGCCCTGAAACTGATGCCGCGCCAGGCGTTGCATGCCAAATCGCTGGGCTTTATACACCCGACTACAAAACAGCAGCTGCAGTTTAACTCTGAATTACCTGAGGATTTTGCCGCTGTATTGGAAAAATGGGAACTGTACGAGAACGAGGAATAGGCAGGCAGTAAGTATCAACTATAGTTTTAAACATTTTCAGCAGATATAGCTTTATACAGCATCAAAACCGGCCCGGAGTACAGATGGATTTATAGTTTGTATCTTTGCGGCTGATAAGCATTTATACGTTAAATGGATAAGAAGAACAGAGGCAAAATTGGTGTGTTGCTGGTAAACCTGGGCACCCCTGACTCGCCCCAGACACCTGATGTAAGAAAGTACCTGCGTGAGTTCCTGTTAGACAAGCGCGTGATGGACATAAACCCTGTAGGGCGCTATGCGCTTGTAAATGGTATTATTGCTCCGTTTCGGGCTCCTAAATCAGCTAAAGTGTACCAACAGCTCTGGACCGACCGTGGCTCACCGCTCATGTTTCATGGTCGTGACCTGCAGGCCAAACTACAGGCAGCACTGGGTGATAACTACCATGTGGCCTTTGGCATGCGTTACCAGAGCCCAAGTATAGAAAGTGCCCTGGAAGAACTGCGCGAACAGAGTGTAGACCGGATTATTGTAGTGCCGCTGTTTCCGCAGTATGCTGCCGCTACCACTGGCTCGGTACACGACAAGATTATGGAGATTGTGAAGGACTGGTGGATCATTCCAGGTATAAACTTTATCTCCAGCTACTGCGACGATCCGAACTTTATCAATGCCTTTGCTGAGTTGGGCAGGAAGTATCTGGCTGAAGATAGCTACGATCATGTAGTATTCAGCTACCACGGTGTACCGGAACGACAGGTGTTGAAAGGCAGCGATAAAGGATACTGTAAGCTAGGTACCTGTTGCAACAGTTATAACAAACGCAATAAATATTGCTACCGGGCCTCGTGCTTTGTTACGTCCCGGCTATTGGCTGAAGCACTTGGCCTGCGAGAAGATCAGTATACCATTGCTTTCCAGTCGAGGCTTTTGAGCGACCCATGGCTGCAGCCCTATACAGATGATGTGCTGAAAACCCTGCCAGCTAAAGGTATCAAAAAGGTATTGGCCTTTAGCCCTGCTTTTGTGGCAGACTGCCTGGAGACAACTATAGAAGTTGGCGAAGAGTTTAAGGAAATGTTTGAGCATGCCGGCGGCGAAAAATGGGTGCTGGTAGAGAGCCTGAACTCAAGCGATGCCTGGGTGGAAGCCTTAAAGCAGATGGTGCAGGAGAATTGATAAATTGGGGATTTGAAGATGTAGGGATTTGAAAATGATCGCTGCACAACTATAGAAAAAAGCAGCCGCTGGCAAAATCAGTGGCTGCTTTTTTCTATAGTTAGATTATAATCAGCAATCAGCAATCAACAATCAGATTCTTTTAAAGTCTACCCAGTAGTCAGAAGTTGCATCGGCGTGTGCGCGTAGTTTCTGCAAGAGTATAGCCGGGTCACTCTCCACGATCAGGTTGGTGCGCTGGTCCTGCTTTACAAAACCTTCTGCTACGGTGTGGTCTATCATCTCGAAAAACCTGTCGTAATAGCCATTGACGTTATAAAAGCCTACGGGCTTATTAATAATACCAAGTTGGTTCCAGGTAATAATCTCACAGATCTCATCAAACGTACCAAACCCGCCAGGCATAGCTACAAAAGCATCTGAACGCGCAGCCATCATTGCTTTTCGCTCGTGCATGGTTTGTACCACGTGCAACTCCTGTAAGCCAGAGTGAGCCACTTCCCGGTCTACCAGGCTCTGCGGGATAACCCCGGTTGCTTTGCCCCCATGTTCCAGCACGGCATCGGCAATAACGCCCATCAGGCCTACATTACCGCCCCCGTATACCAGGGCTATACTTTGTTCGGCCATTAGTTTGCCTAAAGCTGCTGATGCTTCGCTATAAACTGGATTTACGCCTGTGTTTGCACCACAAAAAACACCTAAACTCTTCATGTATACTATTCTGCTTTAATTCTAAATACGCTCTGAAAGAAAAACTCCGGCTGTTGTGCCGGAGTTTTGTTCATTCTATCAGCTTTACGCTGTTACCTTATTGTATAGTTTGGCCAGTGTTTCCACGGCATAGTCAATTTCTTCGGGAGTGTTATACTTGCTGAATGAGAAGCGCACGGAGCCACGATTCGGATCAACGTTAAGCGCGCGCAGCACGTGCGAGCCAGCATTGGCACCGCTGCTGCAGGCACTACCACCTGAAGCCGAAATTTTGTTTATATCCAGGCTGAACAGCAGCATCTCGTTTATGTCGGATGCAGGAAGGCTCACGTTGAGCACTGTGTACAAGCTCTTATCACCAAACTCAGACATACCGTTAAAACTCACGTCATCCAGTTGCTCGCGCAGTTTGTAGATCATTCTGTCCTTCAGCCCCTGAATATGTTTCTGATGATCTTCCATGTCGCGGTAAGCAATTTCCAGTGCTTTTGCCAGGCCAATAATGCCGTATACGTTCTCGGTACCACCGCGCATATTCCGTTCCTGTGAGCCACCCTGTATCAGTGGCTGAATTTTGATACTGGCATCACTGTAAAGGAAGCCCACACCTTTCGGGCCATGGAATTTATGTGCTGAACCAACTATAAAGTTAGCACCCAATGTCTGCAGGTCGTGCTTGTAGTGCCCCATTGTTTGCACGGTATCAGAGTGGAAGATAGCGTTATACTTCCTGCAAATCTCACCAATCGCCTCAATGTCGTTCAGGGTGCCAATCTCGTTATTTGCGTGCATCACCGAAACAAGCGTCTGTGGCTGGCTGGCTAATAGCTCCTCCAGGTGTTCCAGATCCAGTATTCCGCGCTCGTCGTGGCGCAGGTAACTTACCTGTACGCCGTTCTGTTTCTCCAGCATCTCCATCGTGTGCAGCACAGCGTGGTGCTCCAGCTTTGTGGTAATGGCATGCTTTATACCCAACGTACGACAGGTGCAAACTATAGCAGCATTATCGGCCTCTGTTCCGCCGGAAGTAAAAAAGATTTCGGCAGGAGAGGTGTTTAGCAGCGTGGCTACAGTTTTGCGCGCTTTTTCAATGGCTGCCCTTACCTCACGGCCATGGGAGTGAATAGAGGAGGGGTTTCCGTAGTGCTCCAGCATAAAAGGAGTCATGGCATCAAAAACTTCCCTGTCTAAAGGAGTAGTGGCAGCATTGTCTAGATATACACGCATGTCGGTAAGGGTTTTATTTACTATAACGAACTACTAAAGTATTAAAAAAAGTTGCGCCAAGGAGAAAAGAACCTGAATTCTTCTCCTTGGCGCAGGTAAGGCTTGTCAAACTATAGGTTTACAACAACACATTATGCCTTGGCAGATATAATTTCCTTAATGTCGGCAATGATCTTGTTTGCCAGGTGCTCGGCTGTGGCATTGCTGTCCGACTCGGCATAGATACGGATAATCGGCTCTGTGTTGGATTTACGCAGGTGCACCCACTCCTTATCGAACTCGATCTTAACACCATCTATCGTATTGATCGGCTGCTTGGCATAACGCTCCTGCATCTGCGTGAGTACGGCATCCACATCCACATCCGGGGTAAGCTCAATCTTATTTTTAGAGATGTAATAGTTTGGGTAGCTCGCACGGAGGCGTGTCATGCTCAGACCAGATTTGGCCAAATGAGTCAGGAACAGGGCTATACCAACTAAGGCATCACGGCCATAGTGCAGCTCCGGGTAAATGATACCGCCGTTGCCTTCGCCACCAATTACGGCGTGCTGCTCCTTCATCATGTTCACTACGTTTACCTCGCCTACTGCCGCTGCATAGTAGTTGCCGCCGGCTTTCTCGGTTACATCGCGCAGCGCTCTGGTAGAGGATAAGTTAGAAACCGTATTGCCTACTTTATTTTTCAGGATGTAATCGGCAACAGCTACCAGGGTGTATTCCTCACCAAACATGCTGCCATCTTCATTAATCAGTGCCAGGCGGTCTACATCTGGGTCAACCACTATCCCTAGGTCAAACTTTCCTTTTTCGATGACCTTAGCTATCTCGCGCAGGTTCTCTGGCAGTGGTTCCGGGTTGTGCGGGAAGTTCCCGTCTGGCTCGCAGTATAGTTTCTCTACTGTTTTAACACCCAGTGCCTCTAATAGCAGCGGCACTGCAATACCGCCTGTAGAGTTCACACAGTCAATCGCTATACTATAGTTCTTGGCCTTAATTGCCTCTACATCTACCAGTGGCAGCGCAAGTATAGCTGCTATATGTTTTTCAATGGCATCGTGCTGCTGCGTATACTTGCCAAGTTCAGTTACCTGGGCAAACTCAAAGGCCTCTTTTTCGGCTATCTCCAGCACCAGCTTGCCCTCTGCATCCGAGATAAACTCTCCTTTATAGTTCAGCAGCTTCAGGGCGTTCCATTGCTTTGGGTTATGGCTGGCTGTTAGTATAATGCCGCCACCCGCCTTCAGTTCCGGTACTACCATCTCTACCGTTGGCGTAGTTGATAGACCAACATCTACCACGTTTATGCCCAGCCCCTGCAGGGTAGCACATACTAATTTATTCACCATGTCGCCGGAGATACGAGCATCCCGGCCTACCACTATTGTGTTGTTGTTAGTGGTTTGTAGCACCCAGGTACCATAAGCGGCGGCAAACTTAACCACATCCACAGGGGTAAGTGCATCACCAGCCTGCCCGCCTATCGTTCCTCTGATTCCTGAAATTGATTTTATTAAAGCCACTTGCGTAAAAGTTTATGTTTGCAAAAGTAGCAATATTTAGTTTTATAGTTTATACTTAAAAGTAATATCTGGCCGTATTGCCTGGCTTACAAACTATAGCGGCCGTATTTATATATTTGCTTTATGAATAAGATGCACTTTGATGATACTCCGCGGGGCCGGCAACTACAAGCCTTTAACCGCCTGCTGGACGTAATGGATGACCTGCGCGAAAAATGCCCTTGGGACCGCAAACAAACCCTGGAAAGCCTACGCCACCTGACTATAGAAGAAACATACGAGCTTTCTGACGCAATCCTGAAGAAGGATATGCCCGAGATTAAGAAGGAGATAGGGGACCTGATGCTGCACATGGTGTTTTATGCCAAAATAGCATCCGAGCAAAATGCCTTTGATATTGCTGACGTACTGAACACACAGTGTGATAAGCTGATCTTCCGGCACCCTCATATTTATGGCGATGCGACCGCTGATACGGAAGAGCAGGTAAAAAAGAACTGGGAACAACTGAAGCTGAAGGAGGGAAACAAGTCTGTGCTGGGCGGGGTGCCTGCCTCTTTACCCGCTCTGGTAAAAGCTATGCGTATTCAGGAAAAGGCCCGTGGTGCCGGCTTTGACTGGGACGAGAAAGCGCAGGTGTGGCAGAAGGTGCAGGAAGAGTTGAGTGAGTTCGAAGCAGAGTTTAATGTAGCAGATACTACAACTATAAACCGGGAGCATGCCACGGCAGAATTCGGAGATCTGTTGTTCTCGCTTATCAATTTTGCACGCTTTGTAGACATTAACCCAGAAGAGGCATTAGAGCGTACTAACCTGAAATTTATACAGCGGTTCCGTTACCTCGAAACAGAAGCTGCCAAGGATGGATATAAATTACAGGATATGACCTTGGAAGAGATGGACTTTTACTGGAATAAGGCTAAAAGAATGTAGTTATGCATACAAAGTAAATTTTCATTTATTATATTTAAACCACTTTTTCCTTTTGCGGAAGTAAGTAATAGTAAAGCATTACGGGCAGCAGTATTTCCTGCTTCAGGGATGTATAGTTTATAACTATAGCGATACACCAGTAACAGCTTATAGTCGCATCTTACACTCTTTGTATTTGCATTCTGGACGCAACCATTGTTTGCGCGGTATGTATAATGGTAGTGCTTAATTTTTATATTTAATTTTTTTAAGAGATTGCAGGCGGGTTTATGTTTACACTTTGGATAATATCTGAAAATACATAGATTTGTGAATGCGCTCTTGTGTAGTGCTGTGTTAATCCGCTTGGCCCGAAGCTTTTATGTTCGAGGGAGAAGTATTGAAAATCAGAAAATTTCGGGTATTAGCTCAAAAAAATAGCTTCGTAAAGAACTAAAACTGAAACAATTACATTTTTATAATTACACAATCAATTTAATTACAACACAAACAGCTAAACTTTAAACTTTAATCAAAATGGAAAAAAAGACTGCAGTAGTGAGCAAGAATGCTAATGTAGAGAAAAAACCAAGTGCAGTGGGTTCTATATTTGCAAGCATCGTTATTCCGCTTGCACTTATAGCATGTGTGCTTATCTATATGTTCGTATTCGGAGCGCCAGGCAACTTCGAAGGTAATGATCCAAATAACCATCCACTGCCAGGTAACTACCTGGGTATAGTTTACAAAGGTGGTTGGGTAGTGCCTCTTTTATTAGCACTTAACCTGATGGTATTTATTTTCGCTATCGAGCGTGCTCTTACAATCGGTAAAGCAAAAGGTACAAAGAGCGTTGCAGAGTTCGTGCGTACAGTTGCTGCTAAATTAGGTCAGCGTGACGTAAACAGCGCTATTGCTGCCTGCGATGCACAAAAGGGATCTGTAGCAAACGTAGCTAAGGCTGGTTTGATTAAGTACAGAGAGATGCAGAACGAAACTGAGCTGCTGAAAGCTGAGAAAGTTGCTGCTATTCAGAAAGAGATCGAAGAGTCTACATCACTTGAGCTTCCAATGCTGGAGAAAAACCTGGTGGTTATCTCAAC
>DATBUF010000524.1:0-2907 GCA_036516435.1 Pontibacter sp. | reverse complement strand
AAAAGCTACAATCCGCTGCATCGCCCTGAATACACCGGAAGAAGACGGAGTTGACATGGTAACCGGCAAACCAAGCAAGCGCCGCGTATACTTCGCCAAAGCATACTAGTAGTCGTTACTCGTTGATCGTTCTTCGTTATCCGAAGCATCAGCTATAACTATAGCAAAGCGCCACTTCCTGATGGGGGAGTGGCGCTTTTGTTTCCCCCTCTCAACCTTTTTGTCTGAATCAGGATTTTCAGGATTAGTAGATTTTCAGGATTGGGGTTTTGGTATAGTTTGAGACTATAGTTTCATAGTTGCTAATTAACCCACCCCTACCCCTCCCGAGAGGGGAATTGCTGCTATTGCTATAGTTGAGAGTTATAGTTCTATAGTCACAGCCTCTTTCAGTAGCCAGCTATAGTTTGGCCCTTCGGCCCAGTCGGATTGCAAATCCGGCACTATAAAAAGGACACGGGTTGCAAACCCGCGCCAGCAACTAAAATTTCTTCTATTGCTATAGTTGAGGCTATAGTTTTATAGTTCCAGACCACGAACGGACAGGTCGCGACCTGTCCCTACGGATCTACCACCACGAGAAAGGCTATGCAACTATAGTTTCTCCAACTATAGTTCAGTTACTATCGAAAGATCACAGTCTTTGGGTTGAGCGCCTTTGACTTGTTGCGGTGCCGCAGGCAATCCGACGCAGGAGGATAGCAAGAAGGCAGCAGCGCGATGCCCAAAGACAGGGCCGCTCGGCCCGAGAGAGCCAAGCCAACTATAAAACAAAGGGCAAGTAGAGCTCCCAGGAATACAAAAGACTATGAAACAAAGACTAGTGGCAAGCAGCAACTATAGCAAACTATAAAACTATAGCAAACCTCAAGCAACAACTATAGCACTACGGCTGAACCCCAGCTGCCATCAGCAAGCAACAGGAATAACCCCGTTGCAACTTTTAACTCACCACTCTTTGCCGTACCTTTGCAGGCTAATTCTGAACTGAATGCTTGATTACCATATACATACTTTACCAAACGGCATCCGCATCATCCATAAACAGGTGAGTCACACCAAGATAGCGCACAGCGGGTTTATCATGGATATCGGCAGCCGCGATGAGCTTCCGCAGGAGCTTGGCCTGGCCCACTTCTGGGAGCACATGGCCTTTAAGGGCACCAGCAAACGTAAATCTTTCCACATCATTAACAGCCTGGAGTCGGTAGGTGGCGAGCTGAATGCCTACACAACCAAGGAAAAAATCTGTTTCTATAGTTCTGTGCTCGACAAGCACTTTGAGCGTTCTTTTGAACTGCTCAGCGATATTACATTTAACTCCATCTTCCCGGAAAAAGAAATAGAGAAAGAGCGGGGCGTTATTCTGGAAGAAATGTCGATGTACCTCGACACGCCGGAAGAGGCGATAGTAGATGAGTTCGATAACGTAATTTTCGGCAATCACCCGTTGGGCAACAACATATTAGGTACCAAAGAAAGTGTTTCGGGTTTCATGAAGCAGGATTTCCTGAACTTTATTGACCGCAACCTGAGTACCGACACCATGGCGTTCTGCTCTGTGAGCAACTGGCCTTTTGAGAAAGTGGTGAAACTAGCCGAAAAGTACCTGGCTGCTATCCCAACTATAAGCCGCAAACGCGAACGTGTGCCATTTCTGCACTATACCCCGAAGTCGATAACTATAGAGAAATCTATTTCGCAGGCGCACTGTGTAATGGGTTGCCCGGCCTATGCCTTATCTGACGATCGGCGTATTCCGTTCTTTATGCTCGTTAACATACTGGGTGGCCCGGGTATGAACTCGCGCCTGAACCTGGCCGTGCGCGAAAAGCACGGACTGGTATACACCATCGACGCCAACTATGCCACCTACATTGATACGGGTTTGTTTTCAATCTACTTCGGCACAGAAAAGAAGCAGCTGAAACGCACCACTTCGCTGGTACTGAAGGAGATGAAAAAGCTGCGCGAAAAACCACTTGGCTCGCTGCAACTACACACGGCTAAAGAGCAGCTAATGGGTCAGCTGGCGATGGCCGAAGAAAGCAACATGGGCCTGATGATGATGCTGGGCAAGAGCATACTGGACCAGAACAAAGTGGAACCCCTGAACGAGATCTTCGATAAAATTAAAAGCATTACCGCCGGCAACTTGGTTGATATCGCCAACGACGTGCTCCGCGAAGAGCAACTCAGTTTCCTAAACTATGTGCCTAATTAATGGCTGTATTGCTAAATGGTTAAATTGTTTAAAACCACGACAGCAATTTAACCATCAACAATTTAACAATTAAAAAGATGGAATTCATCGACGAAGAACTACAGCAGTATGCCGAGGAGCATACAAGCCCTGAGAGCGAGCTGCTGCGCAAAGTAAACCGCCAGACCCACCTGAACGTGATGAAGCCGCGCATGCTTTCCGGGCACTTGCAGGGGCGTTTGCTGGCGATGTTCTCGCAGATGATCCAACCCAAACAGGTACTTGAAATCGGCACGTACACTGGTTACTCCGCCCTTTGCCTGGCTGAAGGCTTGCAACCCGGCGGCACCCTGCACACCATCGACATTAACGAGGAGTTGGAAGATCGTGTGCGTAGCTACTTTGAGGAGGCTGGTTTATCAGAAACTATAAAGTACTACATCGGCAATGCCCTACAGATTATTCCAACTATAGATGCCACTCTTGACCTTGTGTTTATAGATGCTGATAAGATCAACAATGCCGCTTACTATGACCTGGTAATTGACAAAGTGCGCCCGGGTGGTTACATTATTGCTGACAATGTGCTCTGGAGTGGCAAAGTGCTGGCCAAGTACAGAAAAAAACTGGACGAGGACACGGCTGCCCTGCTAGCCTTCAATAAAAAAGTACACGACGATGAACGCGTAGAGAACATCCTGCTG
>DATBUF010000523.1:0-3502 GCA_036516435.1 Pontibacter sp. | reverse complement strand
ACCAGTTTTTTCATATAGTTCTATTGAAGTATAATGTACGTTTGATAACCTGCTTTAGTGTTAATTGTTTGACCAGTGGTTTAAATCCGTTCAGTAGAAAAGTCCACCTTTGAAGGGGACTTTTCAGCTATAGTTATGGGGTATCTATAGTTCTATAGTTACAATCCACGTCTGTATATGTTAAAGAAAGCCCCTCTACTGCGGCATCCTGAAAATCCTAAGATCCTGTAAATCCCGATTCAGACTAGCCAATCCCAAAGCCTATCTTAATCCTAGGTCAGACAATCATAAAAATCAGGTAAATCCCTTTAATCACTGGTCCTACATCCGCTCCGGCACTGCAATACCCAGCAAGCTCATGCTTTCGCGTACAAAACGCGCTACCATAGCAGATAGGGCGATACGGAAATTACGTGCCTGCTCGTCTGTTTCGTTGAAGATGGAGATCTCCTGGTAAAAACGGTTGTAAGCCTTGGCCAGTTCGTAAGCATAGTTGGCGATCACCGATGGGGCGTGCAGTCTTCCTGCCTCTTCCACAACAGCGCTATAGTTTACCAGTTGCGTAATCACTTCCTGCTCAGCCTCATGCATTGCTTCCACATTATCAAAAGACGCTGCGTCCACTTTCAGCCCCATTTCACCTGCTTTACGAAGTATAGCTGCAATACGTGCGTGCGTGTACTGTATAAACGGACCTGTATTGCCTCGGAAATCGATAGACTCCTGCGGGTTGAACAGCATACGTTTTTTGGGATCTACTTTCAGCAGGAAGTACTTCAGGGCTCCCATGGCAAGTGTGTGGTATAGTTCCTGCGCCTGCTCCGGTGTAAAGCCCTCAATCTTGCCCAGTTCTTCAGTCTGCTGGCGCGCCGTGTCAATCATTTCCTGCACCAGTTCATCAGCATCCACCACCGTTCCTTCTCTGGATTTCATTTTACCAGAAGGCAGGTCTACCATGCCGTAAGACAAGTGGTATATACCGTCAGCATACGGCTTACCAAGCTTCTTCAAAACAGCTTTCAGCACCTGGAAGTGGTAGTTCTGTTCGTCGGCTACCACGTAAATAGACTGATCGTACGGAAAGTCGTTATACTTGAGCTCAGCTGTTCCCATGTCCTGGGTAATGTATACCGATGTGCCGTCAGCTCTCAAAAGCAGTTTCTCGTCCAGCCCTTCGTCTGTCAGATCAACCCATACAGAACCATCCGGCTTTTTAAAGAACACGCCCTTTTCCAGGCCTTCTTCCACACGGGCCTTGCCCAGCATGTAGGTTTCTGACTCGTAATAGAATTTATCGAAATCAACGCCGATGTTTTTGTAAGTCGCATCAAAGCCTTCGTACACCCAGCCGTTCATCTGCTTCCACAGGTCTACTACTGCTGTGTCGCCTTCCTCCCACTTACGCAGCATTTCCTGCGCTTCCAGCATCAGCGGAGCTTTCTTCTTTGCTTCCTCTTTATCCATGCCGCCGGCTGCCAGTTCCTCTATCTGCTGTTTGTAAGCCTTATCAAACAGCACGTAATATTTACCAGCCAGGTGGTCACCTTTCATACCACTGCTCTCCGGTGTTTCATTGTCACCAAACATCTGGTATGCCAGCATCGACTTACAAATGTGAATACCACGGTCGTTCACCAGGTTGGCCTTCATTACCTCATGGCCATTGGCTTTCAGGATCTCTGCTACCGAGTAGCCTAAAAAGTTATTGCGCAGGTGGCCCAGGTGCAGGGGCTTGTTGGTGTTTGGCGACGAGTATTCTACCATTACCTTTTTGCCACTCTCACTACTGTAGCCATACTTGCTGTTCTGCATCAGGTCGCGGAACAGACGCAGCCATTCAGTTTGCTCTACTTCCAGGTTCAGGAAGCCTTTTACTACGTTAAAATCTTTTATCTCCGCAGCATGGGCCTTCAGGTACTCGCCCAGTGCCTGGCCAATCTGCTCGGGGCCCTTGGCAGCCTGTTTGGTGTACGGGAAAGTTACGAAGGTAAAAGAGCCGGCAAATTCCTTGCGGGTGGGTTGCAGGGCAATCTGGGCGGCATCTACTGAAATGTTAAAAAGAGCTTGCAGCGCTTGGCTGATCCGTTGGGCAATAGTTGCTTGAAGTTGCATTAATGTATGACTGTACTTTTAGATTCTTTGTGTAAAATGGCTTCGGTGGCAGTCTCCAGTATATCGAAGGCGTTCTCGGCCATAATGTTCTCGGTGTCCAGTGTCGGGTTGATCTCTGTCATTTCGTAACACACCACACGCGGGTCCTGCAGCAGCAGGTAATTCAATTCTTTTGCCTCTTCTACTGTTAAACCAACTTCCACAGGCGTTCCTGTTCCTTTCGAGAACTTGGAGTCCAGGCTGTCTACGTCGAAAGACACATAAATAATATCGCATTCCTGCAAAAGATCCAGAGCTTCGGCAGCTACTCCTGCCACGCCTCTGGCATTCAGTTCGGCATAGCTAAAATTCCGGATACCGTACTTCGCCATCAGGTAATCTTCAGGCTCTTCCGTGTCGCGCACCACAATGTAAACCAGGTGCTGCGGCTCCAGTTTTGGTCCCTCAATCCCCAGCTTTTTCAGGGAGTTCCAGAAGAAAATAGTCTCCGGTTCCGGGTCATTGATCTGGCGTTCCAGGTTATCGATGTTGAGTGCGGCTGCCAGTGGCATGCCATGCACGTTACCAGAAGGCGAGGTAAAAGGTGAGTGAATATCGGCATGGGCATCGATCCAGATCACACCCAGTTTCTTGTCCGGGTAAGCCGCTTTGATACCGGCTATAGTTCCGTGTGCATTGGAATGGTCGCCGGAGAGTACCAGCGGGAACATATCCATCGCTATAGTTTGTTCTACTGTGTTTGCTATGTTCTTCTGCACGGTCAGGATGCTGTCGATGCGGTGCGCATTCGGGAACAGGTCCTTGTCGAATAAGGTATAGTTCAGATCAGGTACAGAAACAGAATTGAAACGTTTGAAGTAGTCAGAGCCTTTGTCCCAGCAGGCAACCCGCAGTGCATCTATTCCCATACTGGCGCCGCGCGTACCGGCCCCCAGTTCCGACCTCACTTCTATCAGTTTCACTTTTTTCATAGATTTTGAACAAACTTATTGCAAAGATGGTAAATAACGATCAATATTGCATATTTTCTTATACTACCACATTCAAGAATGGATAAATATACCGACCTCATACACCAGACGTTCGACTTCCCTACAGACGAGTTTCAGGTGGAAAATAATGAGCTCCTTTTTAATGGTATCCCGTTAATGGACATCATTAAGCAATATGGCACCCCCCTTAAATTAACATACCTGCCTAAGATAAGTTCGCAGATACAGAAAGCGAAACGACTCTTTAACGAAAGCATCGAGAAGCTGGATTATAAAGGAACCTATACGTACTGCTATTGCACCAAGGCTTCGCACTTTTCTTTTGTGCTCGAAGAGGCCCTGAAGAACAGTATTCATATCGAGACTTCTTCTGGTTATGACATGCAGATTATCAAATC
>DATBUF010000522.1:0-3199 GCA_036516435.1 Pontibacter sp. | reverse complement strand
GAAGTGATACCTAGCCAACTATAACACAGAAGCGGCTGCAGGTTTGTACTTGCAGCCGCTTCTGTGTTATAGTTGGCTAGTGGATCAGTTCACGTCTGCCAAACCGGAACTCTTCTTCTTTCAGAAAGTAGTCGCCACATTTTTGTAGAATGGTGATGTTATCCAGCGTGATCTCCCAGTTAAAGTTATAGTTGCACAGGAAAGAGAGCACCGGCCCCAGCATAGCAGGCGTAGTGTCGCCGAGGGCAAGGGAGATGTGCGGCAACCACATGTTAGGGTTATAGTACAGCCCCATTTCGCTGCTCATTTCGGATATATCGCGGTGTAGCCTGCCGTGTAGCTGGTTTAAGGGGGTGGTGCGCAGCACCGGTATGTATACTACCGGCGAAGGCCCCGGAAAAATACCCAGCCCGGTGGTGCGTATGGTAAAGTCAGGCATCTCAAAGCACGTAAGCTCCAGGTATTGCTTCAGCTCCTCCATGTCCGGTATATCGGCTGTGAGCAGTGTCAGGTGCGGGTAAGGAGTCATTTTTACTCCGCTAAGGCCAAATTTTTTCTCCAGCCGCTCGGTAAGCTCTGTTACCCGTTCAGAATGCCTCTTATCTAAAAGCGAAGTAATCGCGATCATAAATTACCCGGTAAAGTATAGGTTGCCAAAGCTACAAAGGTACACATTTGCATGCTGCAACAGAAGTTGAAACGGCTGGATTCGGGTTTTGTTTAGCTGAATCAGCCGAAACACAACTATAGCTTTGGCATTACAGCACCGCTAAAACTGCGCAGTTCTTCTGATTTCTAAGTACCTTTGCACTTTATAGTTTGATGCAACTACATGATCTCCATAAATAACCTTAGCTTTCATTTCGGCAGCCGCCCTATGTACGAGGATGCCAACCTGCATATCCGGCCAAAAGATAAGATCGGTCTGATCGGGTTGAATGGTACCGGAAAGTCTACGTTGCTGCGCATTATAGTTGGCGAATATAAGCCCGACAGCGGCAGCATCCAGATGAGCAAGGAAACTACTATCGGTTTCCTGAACCAGGACCTGCTCAGTTACCAGACGCACGAAAGCATTCTCTCAGTGGCGATGCAGGCCTTTGAGGAGGCCATTCACCTGCAGAGCGAAATTGATAAGGTGCTGGTAGAGTTTGAGCATAATTTCCATGATGACCTGGTAGGCAGACTGGCCGACATGCAGGAGCGCTTTGATGCGCTGGGTGGCTACACCATGCAGGCCGAGGCCGAGGCCATTCTGGAAGGACTTGGTTTCACTACGCAGGAGTTACAACAGCCGTTAGCCTCATTTTCGGGCGGGTGGCGCATGCGCGTGATGCTGGCCAAAATACTCCTGCAGAAGCCATCACTGCTGTTGCTCGATGAGCCTACCAACCACCTGGACTTACCCTCTATTAAATGGCTGGAGACCTACCTGGAGCGTTTCGAGGGAGCCGTAGTCATTGTGTCGCACGACCGCGAGTTCCTGGACCGTACCACCAACATTACGGTAGAAGTATCGGGTTCTAAGCTGAATTACTACCCGGGCAACTATAGCTTTTATGTAGAAGAGAAGACGCTACGCAACGAGATACAAAAAGGCGCTTATGAAAACCAGCAGGCCCAGATCAGGCAGGCGGAACGTTTTATTGAGCGCTTTAAAGCCAAAGCGACCAAGGCCAAGCAGGCGCAGAGCCGCATGAAGCAGCTGGAGCGTATGGAGCGCATCGAGGAGGTAGCACCAGAGGCAGCGAAGGTAAATTTCAGCTTCCGGTTTAGTGTGCAGCCAGGCCGCCATGTGCTGCGCCTGGAGCAGATGAGCAAAGCCTTCGGGGAAAAAGTGATCTTCCGGGATACGAACGTGCACATTGAGCGAGGTGATAAAATTGCCCTGATCGGTGCCAATGGTAAAGGTAAATCCACGTTGCTGCGCATTATTGCCGGTACAGAACCAATCCAGGGCAAACGCGAATTGGGGCATAACGTGATCATGTCGTTTTACGCGCAGCACCAGCTTGAAGCCCTGAACGTGGAGAACGAAATTCTGCAGGAACTACAGCAGGCCGGCTCCAAAAAAACAGAAGTAGAGCTGCGCACGTTGCTGGGTTCTTTCCTGTTCACCGGCGACGACGTGTTTAAAAAGATCAAGGTACTGTCGGGTGGGGAGAAGAGCCGTGTGGCGCTGGCTAAAACCCTGATCTCGGAGGCCAACTTCCTGATGCTGGATGAGCCTACCAACCACCTGGACATGCAATCGGTGAACATCCTGATTCAGGCGCTGGAACAATACGAGGGCACATTTGTGATCATCTCGCACGACCGCTACTTTGTAGAGAATGTGGCTACCAAGATCTGGTACATCGAAGATTATCAGCTGAAAGAGTACCCGGGTACTTACCACGAGTTCGAAACTTTTCAGGAGAAGCGTGAGAAGGAGGCCAAACTACAGGCTGCCGCTGCCCCCGCTCCAAAAAAGGAAGAACCGAAGCCAAGCCGCAATAACAGTGAGTTTAACCAGTTGAACAACCAGCTGAAACAGGCGAATAAAAAGCTGGCTGAGATGGAAAAGAAAGTACACCAGCTGGAGCAGGAACTAGCGAAGTACGAAGCCGAACTTGCCGACCCGAAAGTGTATGGGGATGTAGATCTGTTGCAGGAAACCACGCGCAAGTTTGAGACTGCACAGAAAGCATTGGAGCAGGCCAACAGCCAGTGGGAAGAACAGATGATGGAAGTAGACGAACTGGAAAGTAAACTGAGCTGAAACAAGCGTAAACTATAGTTAGCGCCCTCGCTCGCGTCCCGCGGGTGTGAGCTATCTGCGGCCTCCGGCCCCTATAGTTATAGTTATAGTTTTAGTTGGCGCCTCAACTATAGCGCTATAGTTAGCAGGCAGCGTAGCTGCAGGCCAAAGGGAGTTCACACGCTATACAGCTTAACTATAAACAGGAGCGCCAGGTAAACTATACCTGGCGCTCTTGTTTTATTATGCTATAGCTCCTGGCCCGACAGTGCTTTCACCCGGCTTCAGGTAAAACGGTTGCCCGGCACCTGGCAGGATCATTCCATCCAAAGAGAACAGCTCCAAAACCTACTGTCATTCTGTTAAGAATCTTAGTGGAAAAAGAGAGCCCATACCCCAGGGGTTAAGCTGATGCCATGAGCTCACAAGATCCTTTCAGGATGACAAGAATATAGAATA
>DATBUF010000521.1:0-1663 GCA_036516435.1 Pontibacter sp. | reverse complement strand
ATCACTGCTGTTCCTATCGGGCAACCAATTAAAATGTCCATTGAAATGCTGGATTCTACTTACATATTCAAAGTAGGCGAAAAATTTACCGAACTGGCCAGAGGCTGCAGCGGGCAGGGAACCGGCTATAAACTATACCCTTATTTCGGGGGCGACGAAACCGCTCCGCACGAAATTAAAGTGAAAGTAAAAGATCTGTAAACCTTAACCGAATCGGCTATGGCATTTTTATTCAGTCAGAACCTGATCCTGGAAAACGACCGGGTACGGCTTTCCCTGCTGGAGCTTTCGCATCTGGAACGGCTTATTCCGGCAGCCACTGCGGACGAAAAGCTCACGCAGTATTCTCCGTTCTCCATTGCCACGCCCAACGATCTGAAGCACTTCATCCAGAACAGCCTTATCGATAGAAGAAACCAGACGCGCTACGCTTTTGCCATTTACGACAAGCAATTTCAGGAGTTTGCCGGCAGCACCAGTTTCGGAACCATCTCCAATAAAGATCAGCGCCTGGAAATTGGCTGGACCTGGCTGGGGAAAGACTACAGGGGAACAGGCCTGAACCGCCACTGCAAGTACCTGTTGCTGCGCTATGCTTTTGAAGAGCTGGGCTACGAACGTGTAGAACTGAAAGCCGATGCCCTGAACCTGCGCTCGCGGCAGGCCATGCGCAACATAGGCGCCACCGAAGAGGGCATCCTGCGCAGCCACACGCTGATGCACGACGGCCGCCGCCGCGATACCATTTACTACAGCATGCTGCGCCCGGAGTGGGCAACTATAAAGCTGAGCATTTTTGGGGATCTGTCTGAATCCGAATCGTAAGGAGGTATCGTATAGTTGGGCATAATCCACCCGACTATACCTTGGAAACACCCGCCTCTTGCCGCATCTTTCTCATTCGCCATGCTAAACCTGTAGTTAGCAGCAAGGGTTTGTTTAGTGCAGCCGCCGCCCGGCAGTATATTTCAGATTATGATGCTGCGCAGGTCGGGGAGTTTGTATTAGCCAACGAGACCATCCCTTACAAACAGATCACCAAAGTATACTGCAGCACCTTACCACGCGCCCAACTTACAGCCAAAGCTATATTCGGGGAGAAAGTACAGCTGGTAACAGATGCCGGCTTCCGGGAATTTGAGCGCAGGATATTCTCCTTGCCCTGGCTCAGGTTGCCGGTTAAACTATGGCTGTTCCTTGCCCGCGTACTTTGGTTTCTGGGGTTCAACAGCCATGAGATCGAAACTTTTGAGGAGGCGCGCTTCCGGGCCCGAGCTGCTGCCAGACAGCTGGCTGAAGAAGCTCGTCGCGAAACTATAGCTGTGCTGGTGGCACATGGGTTGCTAAACCACTTCATTCTCCGCGAACTCAAACGCATGGGCTGGACACAGCTTGTAAAAGGCGGCAACGACTATGTAAGTGTAAATGTTGTAGCGCGCTCTGCGCATAAGCAATAAAAATCTACTAAAAACACAAATAAAATACCTTTATATACGTATGCAGGCGTGTAAGCTATACGCTGAGGTGCGGCTACGCTTCCTCCTGCTTGTTTACGGAGCTTTTCCCTGCTTTTACATGTGCAACAACTATAATTTACCCGATTATGAAGAGATGTTTACTCATAATACTCTTCCTGGTCTGTGCACTCTCCGGCAGTGCGTGG
>DATBUF010000520.1:0-2262 GCA_036516435.1 Pontibacter sp. | reverse complement strand
TATTTGCTCATAGTTCTTATCCCAGTTCTCAAATTCATCTTGAGCTTTTGCATCAAATGAAAGTGATAAAAAGATGAATATTGTAGAAAGTATAAACCTGTTCGGCATAGGTGTTGGAACTTGTTATTGCAGATACGCTGCTACTTCCTCATCCTGCAGCACGACTTCTACATGCTCGCGCAGGGTAGTGGCCAGCGAGAGGCCGGTGTAAGTAGCGGCAACCGGGTACAGGGTATGGTGGCGGTTTACCAGCGTGGCAATTTGTACCTTCTTAGGGTTGCGTGGCAGAAAGGAGCTCAGGGAGTGGGCCAGTGTTTTGCCTGTGTTCAGCACATCGTCTACTATAATTACTACTTTGCCGGTGATAGCTATAGTTTCAGGCTCCAGCACAACAGGCTTCTCCAGGGGGCTTACTTTATTTACTTTTATGGTGAGCAGCTGCACGTTTAGGGGCGAGATGCTTCGCAGTTCAGTAGCCAGCATGCCGGCAAGGGTAGCGCCATTCTGGTAAATACCTGCCAGCACCAGGTCCTGTTCCTCAAAATTATGCTCGTAAATCTCATAAGCCATGCGTGTAATTTTTTGCTTTATCTGCGCGTAGTCCAGTATCAGGTGATGGTGCGGCTGTGTCATAGTTTTGTGCTTATATAGCGGCTATAGCAAAGGTAAAAGATAATTTATAGCCGTAGTACAAAATATAAGATGTGTAAAATAATTTAGTAAGTGACATTTTAATTTCAGAAATTGTTGTTAAATTTGCAGTCCGATTCAGAAATTAAGGTTAATTAACGTTTATAATAATGAAAAAAGGCATTCACCCAGAATACAGAGAGGTGGTTTTCCAGGATATGACAAGTGATTTCAAATTTATCACGCGTTCTACAATGAACTCTGATGAGAAAATCACTATGGAAGACGGTAAAGAATATCCGGTAATCAAAGTGGAAGTTTCTTCTGCGTCTCACCCTTTCTACACTGGTAAAAACATTTTCGTGGATACTGCTGGACGTGTAGAGAAATTCAACACACGCTACAAGAAAAAGTAAGCGGTACCACCCGGTTAAAACGTTTCTTAAAGAGTCTTTCCGTAACTTTCGGGAAGACTTTTTTTATTTTTGTGCTATGGACATCATTCTCTTCGACGACCCCACCATCCGGCAGAACCTGTTGCCACTGACTTTTACACGGCCTGTAGCTGAAATAAGAGTAGGCATCCTGACGATAGCTGAAAAGTGGCAGAAGTATGCGGAAGCAGCAACCTCTTACCTCACGCAGCCTTACCTGCAGCAAAAGTATAGCCAGCAGCCTGCCGCGCAGCATGTGTACGTAAACGGAGCAGCCTGCCCTAATGAGGCGCTGGTAACGCAGATTAAAGGTCTGAAAGCAGGAGAAGCCATTTACTCGGGTAATCAGCTGTTGGCCCTGCACACAGGAGAGCAGCAACTGGCAACTATAGAAGAACTGCTCAACTATACGCCAGGCACTAAGCTAGAGGTAGAGAACTGCACAACTATAAAAGAAGTGTGGGAGATCTTTACACAGAATGGTGCCCAGATCCGCGCTGACTTTAGCCTCCTGACAAAGGGAAGGCAAAGCCAGCCTGTAAACGACAGGTATACTATAGTTTACAGCGAAGAGAATATTTTTATAGAAGAAGGTGCCAAGATAAGAGCAGCCGTGCTGAACGCTGAAGATGGCCCGATCTATATTGGCAAAAATGCACAGGTGCAGGAAGGCGCTTTAATTAAAGGCCCGTTTGCGCTCTGCGAAGGCAGCCACGTGAACATGGGCGCTAAAATGCGCGGCGATGTAACCGTAGGCCCGCAGTCAAAAGTTGGCGGCGAAGTAAGTGCATCCGTCATCCTGGGTTACTCCAACAAAGGGCACGATGGTTTCCTGGGCAACTCAGTACTGGGGGAGTGGTGTAACCTGGGTGCCGATACCAACACCTCTAACCTGAAAAACAACTACGCACAGGTTAAACTATGGAACTATAGCAAGGGCGGTTTTAAGAACACCGGGCAGCAGTTCTGCGGCCTGATCATGGGCGACCACAGCAAGTGCGGCATCAACACCATGTTTAATACTGGAACGGTGGTAGGTGTAGGCGCGAATATTTTTGGTTCGGGCTTTCCGCGCAACTTTATTCCTTCGTTTAGCTGGGGCGGAGCCGCTGGTTTCGAGACGTTCCAACTACGCAAAGTGTACGAAGTAGCCGAAAAAGTAATGGAACGCCGCCATAAGGTGCTCGACGAAACAGAA
>DATBUF010000519.1:0-3138 GCA_036516435.1 Pontibacter sp. | reverse complement strand
AAAGCTGATTAGCTGATTGGAACTTTCCGGAGAATTGCTTCTATAAAGTCTTTCGTTTTAACGCCATCTGCTTCAGCCTCATAGTTCAGGATAATGCGGTGGTTCATCACGTCATGCGCTACTTCTTTAATATCCTCCGGCAGCACATAATCGCGCTCATCAAAATAAGCTAAGGCGCGGGCAGCGCGGTTTAAAGCAATGCTGGCACGCGGCGATACACCAAACTGAATGTAAGGCGCAAACTCGTTCAGGTCGTATTCGGCAGGGCGGCGGGTAGCGAAAACCAGTTCAATAATGTAGCGCTCCAGCGTTTCGGAAAGCTGTACCTGGTTTATCTCGTTCCGGATGTGGAAAATGTCCTCCTTCGAAAGAATAGTATTGATTGTATCGTTAAACGACATGTTCGCCATGCGGCGCATGATCTCCAGCTCGTCAGACTTTTTAGGATAGTCGATGTATACTTTCATCATAAAGCGGTCTACCTGAGCCTCGGGCAGGGGGTACGTGCCTTCATGTTCTACCGGGTTTTGCGTAGCCAGTACCAGGAACGGCAGGTCCAGCTTGTAAGTGGTTTCGCCGATGGTTACCTGTTTTTCCTGCATCGCTTCCAGCAGCGCCGACTGTACCTTGGCCGGTGAGCGGTTCACTTCATCGGCAAGTATCAGGTTGGCAAAGATAGGCCCTTTCTTTACTTCAAATACCGACGCATTCTGGTTGTAGATCATCGTCCCGATCAGGTCGGAGGGCAGCAGGTCCGGGGTGAACTGGATGCGCTGGAAATCTAACCGCAGGGCTTTGGAGAGGGAGTTGATGGTAAGGGTTTTTGCCAGGCCGGGTACCCCTTCCAGCAGAATATGTCCGCCGGTAAACAACCCGATCAGCAGGCGGTTAACCATGTATTGCTGGCCTACTACCACTTTCCCCACCTCACTGAAAACCTGCTTGATTTTCTGCTGATTCGCCTTTACACGGTCCAGGTATGCAATTTCTTCTGCTGGCATAAAACTCATAGGTTCTGAAAAAACGACTCCAATATAGCTATATTACGCCACTTCTGCTACGCTATTGTGCAGACAGTAACATAGTGCAGTCAGCGTAAAACAATAAAACTATAGTTTTGGTATAGTTAGCAACCTTAAATTATACTTGCAACATCACCTTAAACCTGCAGCTTATGCAACACACCTTTGCTACCGACCTCACCTCCGCCCTGTATACCGATATGTACCAGCTATCAATGGCGCACTCGCACTACAACTATAGCCGGCATAACGAGCAGGTGGCCTTCGATTACTTTTACCGGAAACAGCCTTACGACGGTGGTTTTACTATTTTTTCGGGGTTAGGCGAGTTGCTGGCACTGTTGCAGGAGTTTAAGTTCAGCAGCAGCGACATAGATTGGCTGCACAAGAATACAGGGTTTAACGACGAGTTTCTGGAGTTTATGCGCGGTTTCCGGTTTAAGGGTACCGTTTATAGTATGCGCGAAGGGGAAGTGGTTTTTCCGCAGGAGCCGCTGGTGCGCGTGCAGGGCAACCTGGTAGAGGCCCAGCTGGTAGAAACGGCCTTGCTCAATTACCTGAACTTTCAGTCGCTGATAGCTACCAAGGCAGCGCGCATAAAGCTGGTGGCACGTGGCGCTACGCTCAGTGAGTTTGGGCTGCGCAGGGCACAGGGGCTGGGCGGCATGTTCGCGACACGGGCAGCTATAACCGGTGGTTTCACAAGCACATCCAACGTGCTGGGAGCCAAAGCATACGGAGTGCCGGCGGTCGGAACTATAGCGCATGCTTATATCCAGAGTTATGAGGATGAACTGGCTGCTTTCCGCGATTTTGCCAAAGTAAACCCCAAAGGCTGTGTGCTGCTGGTTGATACTTATGATACCCTGAAAAGCGGCGTACCTAATGCTATAACTATAGCCAAAGAAATGGAACAGCAGGGGCACCAGCTCATGGGCATCCGGTTAGACAGCGGCGACTTAGCGTATCTGTCCAAACAGGCCCGCCAAATGCTGGATGCCGCAGGGTTAAATTATGTTAAGATCGTGGTCTCGAACCAGCTGGATGAGTACATTATAAAGAGCTTGTTTGATCAAGGAGCACCAATCGATATTTTTGGTGTTGGCACCAGCCTGGTGACAGGCAAGGCCGATGCCGCGTTGGATGGCGTTTATAAACTGAGCATGGCCAACGGCGAACCACGTTTGAAATTATCCGAAAACATCAAAAAAACGACACTGCCTGGCCTGAAACAGGTATACCGCTACCACGATGATGCCGGAAATTTTGTAGCCGATGCCATTGCCCTGGAAGATGAAGCTGCACCGGATGTGATTTACCACCCGTACGAGCCGGATAAAAGCACGCAACTGAAAGGGTATACGGCTCAGCCACTGTTGCAACCTGTTATGCAGCATGGCGAGCTCACCGTTACCCCAACCCCGATACTGGAAGTAGCTGATTATGCCGCCGAGCGTCTGAGCAAATTAACAGTCGAGTACAAACGCTTCGAGAATCCGCATATTTATAAGGTAGGTGTAAGTAAGAAACTATACAACCTGAGAGGCGAGCTCCGTAACAAGTATAAAAAAGATACCTTAGCAGTATGAAAGCACTGGTTATAGTTGATGTACAACACGATTTTCTGCCAGGCGGCGCACTGGCCGTACCAACCGGCGATGAGATCATTCCGCTGATAAATGAATTACAAAGCTACGCAGACATAGTTGTAGCCACCCAGGACTGGCACCCGGCCGGGCATAAAAGTTTTGCATCGGCGCACGAAGGTAAAAACGTGTTTGAGAAAATAGAGCTGGAAGGCCTGGAACAGGTGCTGTGGCCCGACCACTGCGTGCAAGGCACCCGTGGCGCCGAATTTAGTCCGGAACTGAACATGAATCATGTGGAAGCCATTTTCCGGAAGGGCATGGAAACAGGCATTGACAGCTACAGCGGCTTTTTTGACAACGGCCACCGGAAAGCTACCGGCATGGGCGCTTACCTGAAAGGGCGTGGTGTAACCGAAGTATGGGTATGCGGCCTGGCCAGCGACTTTTGTGTATACTTTACGGCGCTGGATGGACTGCAACTCGGCTTTAAAACTACCTTAATAGAAGATGCCAGCCGACCGATTGAT
>DATBUF010000518.1:0-3079 GCA_036516435.1 Pontibacter sp. | reverse complement strand
GGTTCGGATAATATTTCAGGGGATTGGGATAATTTTATATTGTAGCTGAAAACAAAAAAGCACCTTTGATATATCAAAAAACATAAGCCCCTCTACCTATGATAACTACCTCTACATACAGCAACAGATTAGGCAGGCTTTTTATACTTGCATCCTTACTCCTTTGCGCAGCTTTCAGCACACAGGCGCAGCAGATCGAAATCGTTATAGTTGGCGCAGCACATGGCAATGGAGGCACCGATGAGTTTTACCGCCCTGTCATCAACAAACTCAAGAACTATAAGCCGGACATGGTATTTGGGGAGTACCTGTCTGCCGAAGACCAGAAGGCAGTGCTGGCAGCCGGGCACTCCTCCGCGAAAAATATTACCCGGAAAATGGATTACCTGAAAGCCCGTGATCCGAAAGCTGCCCAAAAGAAGATGAACACTGCCAAGGCCTATGCCTCGCTGGGCAAGTTTGCAAACTACCACAAAACAAGAATGGACCTGGCCCGCAGCCTCTACCTGAACCATGACCGCGGAAATGCAGAATACCAGTTTTATATTCTGGAGCAGCACATGCAGGATAAGTTTGAGAAAAGCGAGCAGGCCTACTTCGATAAAATATTTGGCGGCATCGACTCCCTGCGCAAGGTTGGTTTTATCCGGAAGAACAGCGAGTATCAGCGCATTTTCTTTCCGTTAATTTATGAGTTGGGACATGCTAAAATTTATGCTGCCGATTGCCAGCAGTACGACGCTGACTGGACAAAGGCCTGGCAAAGCGCAATGGCTAAGCGGAATGCCATGAATGCCACAGCCAAAGCAGATTCTACGTCAAAAGAAGCAGCTGCCGTGAAAGCACTTGCCCTGTACTCTGCAGCTGCAAACGAGCGCATGAAAGGCATAGACTATACCAGTTACGAATTCCTGAATTCAGCGCTTTATGCCGAGCTCGACGAGTTTGTGAATTTCATGGGCGGGCCAAAGTTCTTTAACGAGCCGGGCTACATAACCGAGGAAGTAAAGCAGATGCTGCACTGGTGGGAAAAACGAAACGAAGGGATTTGCGAAAACATCATCCTGCAGGCAAAAGAACAGGGTGCCAGGAGAGTAGTAGTGGGAGTAGGGGCCTCGCACCGTAAAGGCATGGAAGAAATTTTTGCCCGGATGCCGGATGTAAAGCTGGTAAACTATAACGAGCTGCCTTAATTTTAACCAGGCGATACATTGTATCAAGAGCGGGAGTAACCTTCCCGCTCTTGTGTTTTTATGGAGGTAGATCCGACCTTATAGTACACTCACCGGCTTTTTATGCTCATCTATCGCTACAAACGTAAACTGCCCGGATACGGCTTTCTGTCGTAGATCTGAATACATTTCTTCTACATAAATATCCACCCGCACATCTATACTTTTGTTGCCAATCTTAGAGATTCTGCCGTTCAGCTCAATGATTGTTCCTGCCGGAATCGGCATTTTAAAATCAATTCTGTCCGAAGAGACTGTAACCATGCGTTTGCGGGCAAAGCGTGTCGCCGTAATAAAAGCTACTTCGTCCATCAGTTGCATGGCGGTTCCGCCAAAGAGGGTATCGTAGTGGTTGGTTGTGTTCGGGAAAACGGCCTTAAAAATTTTAGTTTCGGAAAGCGCAATGCGTTGCTGTAGTTCGGAGATGGCTGCTGCCTGTTCAGGTTTTGGATTATTGGTCTGCATAAGGGTATAGTTTAAAGCATTTAGAGTTCGTAAAACAGCAACGCTTTGGCAGTCCAAAACCAGGAAGAAAGTACAGTAATGCAGGAGTAGCAACCGCATGGGAGCATGTTTCCTGAGCTGTATGTCTTAACCTGATGGTAGCTTTTAACCGCGAAAGCATGCATCTGATCGGATAAGGCAAGTCTCCTGGCTCGTAATAGTTGCAGCGCATCCTTCTCACCCCGGCTTCTCAGGATAATGGAGTTCTTTGGCTGCAACCCTTGCATTACTTACAGTTGCGCGACAGCCCGTGATTTGCACACGGTTCCTTTTTAAAACCGGTATTACCCGGCTACCTTCTCGAATGCTGCAAGTATAGGCATATTTACCAGTGGCGCCAAACCTGCTTCATTAACTGGCACCCGCTATGCAGCTAGCCCGGTAAAAGAAAAGAGCCTGCAACTGCTGCAGGCTCTTTATCTGGTAGCTCTAAGAAATAGTTTTTAGTTACGCGGACGCATGCCCGGGCCCCACTGGCCACGGTTGTTATTTTCTTCAGGGGCAGAACCGCTCACAAATTTGCGCAGGTTGTAGGTAAATGTTACCATAAAGAAGCGCTGTAATACGGTAGACTGCACATCTTCGATATAGTCAGTGGCGACATTACGCTGCACGCTCACGTTCTCGCCAAGCAGGTCGTTTACGCTGAAGCTGATCTCGCCTTGCTGGTTTTTGAACAGCTTTTTGCCCAGGCTCATGTTCCATAACGTATAGCTTGGGTCCACACCCTGCGATAGGTTAGAGTTGTATACATGGTTCAGCTCTGTGCGGTAAACCAGGCCTTTCCAAAGTATCCAGTTGTAGCGCAGGTTTGTGTTCTGGGTAAAGTAATTGGTGTTCTGATTCAGCAGCGTGTTATGCACCATGTTATAGTTGGTGTTGGTCGAGATCGTAAAATCAACTTTCTCGCTGATGTTGCTGCTCAGGTTTAAGCCTAACCCGAAGTTGGTGTTGTTGGCATAGTTTACACGCTCATCCAGCTTGCCCGGTGTGCGGGAGTAGCCTGCCATACCAAATACGTTAAAGTTAGAGCTGATAAAGTTCAGCGGCTGGCCATAGTTCATGAAGGTACGCACATTCCAGTAGCCATCCATGTTCTCAGGACGCGATAAACGTGCACCTGGCTGTGGCGTGTAGCCCTGAATATACTCCTGCGGAATGTCGCGGGTGTACACGCTGTTGGCTACATAGTTCTGTATTACTGAACCAAACATGCCTATAAAGAACACCTGGTTTGTCTCGGCGTTGAAGTTGCGGAAACGGATGTTGAAGCGGTTCTGATAATCCTGATCCAGGGCCGGGTTACCAACGCGCAGCTGCAGCGGTCTCGAAATATCCAGTAC
>DATBUF010000517.1:0-3365 GCA_036516435.1 Pontibacter sp. | reverse complement strand
TGCGACAGGTGTTGCTGTCAGAGTACCTGGAGAAAGACATAGAGAACTTTGGTGTGGTAAAACTAACGGACAAGGGTCGGGAGTTTATCGAGAAGCCGCACTCAATCGAACTAACCAAGGATCATAACTTTGAGCAGGAAGTAAAAGAAGATGCCGAGAAAGAGGAAACGCAAGCTGCAGCCGGCCACGACGAAGTACTTTTTGATCTGCTGAAGAACCTGCGTAAGAAGCTGGCAAAAGAGAAAGCTCTGCCACCATACGTGCTGTTCCAGGATCCGTCGTTGAAAGAAATGGCTACCGTGTACCCGACTACCAAAGACGAACTGGCGCATATAGCCGGTGTTGGTATGGGCAAGGTACAAAAGTTCGGAAAGCCGTTCCTGGACATGATCGGCAAGTATGTAGAGGAGAACGACATTGTAACCGCTGCTGATGTGGTGGTGAAAACGACGGTAAACAAGTCGAAAATCAAGATCTACATCATTCAGCAGATAGATAAGAAAGTAGACCTGGAGGAGATCGCCGCTTCCAAAGACCTGACGATGCAGGAACTGATTGAGGAAATTGAGCACATCTGCTACTCCGGCACCAAGCTGAACCTGAACTACTACATCAACAGCGTGCTGGACGAAGAGCGCCAGGACGAGATTTACGATTACTTCATGAATGCCAGCACCGACAACATCGCCGTGGCTCTGAAAGAACTGGGCACCGACGACTATACCGAAGAGGATCTGCGCCTGATGCGTATCAAGTTCCTGAGCGAGTATGCGAATTAATTGTTGATTGTGAGTTGCTGATTGTTTCTCAGCAGAAGAATAGAAGAAGACCGCTGGATAGTTTCAGCGGTCTTTTTGTTTTATTTAAAATATAAGCTCGTGAGCCATGAAGCATAAAACTATAGTTTGTGCTGTATGGGCAACTATAAATCTTTAACTTCGCAGGGCAATCAACAAGCAGCAATTAGCAAAAAACTATGAACGTACTGATAATTGGGTCCGGCGCCCGTGAGCATGCCATCGCCTGGAAACTGAAGCAGAGCGAGTACTGTGAGGAAGTGTTTGTAGCACCCGGTAATGCCGGTACCATGGCATTCGGAACACATGCCAGTGTAGACATTCATAACTTTGAGGAGATTGCCAAGTTCGCGACCGACTTTGATGTGATGATGCTGGTAGTGGGGCAGGAAAACTCGTTGGTAGAAGGCATTCACGACTACTTCCAGGAAAAAGAATACCTCCGCCACATCCTGGTGATCGGGCCTAAAAAAGCCGGAGCCATGCTGGAGGGCAGCAAAGATTTCTGTAAAGCCTTTTTGCAGAAGTATAACATCCCGACAGCGCGTTACCAGACTTTTACTGAAGAGAATTACCGTGAAGCCGTAGAGTACCTGCGCAGCCATAGTTACCCGGTGGTGCTGAAAGCCGATGGTCTGGCTGCCGGCAAAGGTGTTATCATTTCTCCTGACTTTGAACATGCCCTGGATGCGCTGGAAGACATGCTGCGCAACAACAGGTTTGGCAAAGCAGGCAGCAAGGTTGTAATAGAAGAGTTTCTGCAGGGGATAGAGGTATCAGTGTTTATACTGACGGATGGTAAAGAGTACGTGCTGCTGCCGGAAGCCAAAGACTACAAGCGCATAGGTGAAGGCGATGCCGGGCTGAATACAGGTGGTATGGGGGCTATTTCGCCAGTTCCGTTTGCTGATGACGTGTTTATGCAGAAGGTGAAGGAGCGCGTAATTGAGCCAACTATAGCCGGTATGCAGCAGGAGGGGTTGGAGTACAGCGGCTTCCTGTTTATCGGGTTGATAAGTGTTAATGGCGAGCCTTACGTAATTGAATACAACGTACGCCTGGGCGACCCTGAGACAGAGGCTATATTGCCGCGCATCAAGTCCGACCTGTTTGAGCTTTTTAAGTCCTTGTACGACCACACATTGGGCAACTATAAACTGGAAGTAGATCCGCGCACAGCTGCTACGGTGTTCCTAGTATCAGGGGGCTACCCGGAAGGATTTGAGAAAGGAAAAGAAATTACGGGTATAGAGAAGGTGAACCCGGATGTGCTGGTGTTCCATGCCGGCACTAAAAAGGTAGACGATAAACTGCTGAACAACGGAGGTCGCGTGATTGCTGTAACTGCGCTGGGCGATACAATGGATGAGGCACTGGCAAAAGCCAACGAAGCTGCCGAAACCATTACCTGGCAGGACCGCTACTACCGCCGCGACATAGGTTTTGACCTGCGATAGGCGAACGTACAGCAGCAACTATAAACTATAAAAACAGAGAAGGCCGGTTATGCAACCGGCCTTCTCTGTTTTGGGGCGTACCTATAGTTAGCAATAAGCTTCAAAGGCGCCTTTCAGGTTGTCTACGATGCGGTTAAGCTCGTTGCCCTCGATATGGTAGCGTTCGATCATGTGCACCAATTCGCCATCCTTAAACAGCGCAATAGATGGAGAAGATGGTGGGTAAGGCAGCATGTACTCACGGGCCTTGGCAACAGCATCAGCTTCCATGCCGGCAAATACCGTGATCAGCTTGTCAGGTTTCTGATCAGCAGCAGCAACAGCCATTTTAAGGGCAGGGCGCGCCTTAGATGCCGCACAACCACACACCGAGTTGATGGCCACCAGCACAGTGCCTTCTTTTGTAGATAATACCTGCTCTACTTCTTCAGGAGTCATTAGTTGTTCAAATCCAGCAGAGGTCAGGTCCTCACGGATCGGGGCAACCATATATTCAGGATACATTCCCATAATCGTTCTTATTTAAGAGTAAAACTTTGAGCTGCAAATTTACAAAATAAATACCAGAAGGTGAAGGCATTGTATAGGGTAGGTGCCTATTTGTATCTCCTGAAAATAGTGCATAAGCTGAACTATAAAAAATTGCACTGTTTGCTGAAGTTGAGCCTTGTTGAAAACCCTTTGCAATGTTGTAAGTATATGGTACCATGGGAGTAATGCCTGTGGGCGGTGTGTAGTATCTTTAACTGGAAGTATAACATCTGCTATCCGGGCTCCCTAGAAGCCATCTCAAAAATAGGAATTAGGGTTTGAGTTTGTTTGTTAGCTGTTCATGGAGCTAACAAATGAGCAGTGGGAAAGGATACAGGAGCTGATTCCGGATCCTGTGAAACGGGCTGACGGGCGCGGCAGACCGGCCAGAGACAAGCGCCAGGTGCTGGAAGGTGTTTTGTGGATTTTACGTACCGGCGCCCCCTGGAAAGATTTGCCAGCCCGGTTTCCGCCTTACCAGACCTGCCACCGCAGGTTTCAGCAGTGGCAAGAGCAAGGGGTGATGCGGCGCGTGGTGGAGGCCCTGGCGCGTGACCTGATGGAAAGAGGCGGTGTGGAT
>DATBUF010000516.1:0-1718 GCA_036516435.1 Pontibacter sp. | reverse complement strand
AGTAAAACAAGCAGATACATGAGCGACAAGATACAGGTACAGCTACAGCGGCTGGCAGTGCACCGTGTAGGAAACAAGGCGAAAGAGGAAGGTGTGGTGGCCTCGCAGGATGTAGTGGATTTAAGTGATGAACAACTGCGTGAGCTTTTGTTGCGCTATTTTATCTCACCGTTTAAGCAGGAGGAATTTTTCAGGTTTACCCATACCTCGGACCTGGCCCTGAACGAGATGTTCGCCTACGCTACCCTGATCTTTAACAATCCGGCAAAGCTCTACGAGAACTCCGTACACATTCTGCACCACCTTTATGAGCAGTCGGACCACCCGAAAGTTAAAAGCGGAGAACTATACGTCGCTTATTTTACCGGCTGCATCCTGAACGACGAAGAGGTAGACGCTATCGGTATTTTTAAGTCTGAGAACAAAGACACGTTCCTGACTTTCCAGGACAACAGCGAGGACCTGCAGATAGACTATTTTGCCGGCGTAAACCTGAAGGGAGTAGACAAAGGCTGCATGATTTACAACACCGAGGCTGAGGACGGTTACCGTGTAAAAATGGTGGATGCTAACAGCACCGACGCCCAGTTCTGGAAAGATGATTTTCTGCATGTAGATGAACTGAAAGACACCAACTTTTCGACACGAACGGTGCTGAACCTGTGCAAGGATTTCTCGGAAGAAGTATTTGCCACCACCGAAAGCAAGAAAGCGCAGGTTGAATTCATCAGCCGCTCGGTAGATTATTTTTCTAAGAACGAGACCTTTGACCTGGAAGAGTTTACGAGCAGTGTGATAGACGAGCCCGAATCGGCGGAGCGGTTTAAGAACTACACCCAGGCCTTTGCCGAGGAGCGGGACCTGGAGGACATTCAGGGATTTACAATAAATAAGAGCACCGTGCGTAATATGAAGCGCAAGTTCCGCAACTTTATTAAGCTGGATACGCAGATCGAGATCAAGTTCAGTGGGTATAACCCGGAGCAGAGCGAACAGTACGTAGAGCGCGGCTTTGACGAAGAGCGGGGCATGCACTACTATAAAGTGTATTTCTACAACGAATCGTAAGCACCACCAGAAACTATAGTTTGGCAGGCCTTGTTGAAGTAGCTGCAACGTTGCACCATCGGAACGATTCTTGTAGCTGCCACCATAAGAGCTCTAAATAAAGAAGATATGAGAAAAGCATTTTTAGCTGCTGTATTTGTTTTTGCCAGCATTGCAGCCTTTGCGCAGGGAGCAAAAGCGCCTGCACAGTCGGCACCCAAGGCAGTAGAACAACGCGCCGCCGATATTACCAGCGGCATGGCCAAACACCTGCGCCTCACACCGGAGCAGGCAAAACAGGTAGGCGAAATTAACCTGAACAGCATGAAACAGGCCGACAAGGTGCTGAAGCAATATAAAAATGATCCGAAAAAAGCAGCTGCTGAGATGGATGTGATCAGCCAGAGCCGTTTATCGCTCATCAAGGATGTGCTGACACCGCAACAGTTTTCCCAGTACCAGCAACGCCGTGAAGAGAAAATGGGAGTTCCTAAGGAAGCGCAGTCTAATCCCGCTGCACGCCAGGGGGGTGCCGGGTATTATGAGCAATAGGGTTGTATTATCTAAAGTTATGGAAGGCAGGTGAAAACCTGCCTTTTTGTTTGAGCTATAGTTGATGTTGTTAGTAGTATAAGTTATAGTTCTATAGCTGCCATTACTTGTCACAAACT
>DATBUF010000515.1:0-3950 GCA_036516435.1 Pontibacter sp. | reverse complement strand
CAGTCTTTGGGTTGAGCGCCTTTGACTTGTTGCGGTGCCGCAGGCAATCCGACGCAGGAGGATAGCAAGAAGGCAGCAGCGCGATGCCCGAAGACGGGGCCGCTCGGCCCGAGAGAGCCAAGCCAACTATAAAACAAAGGGTAAGTAAAGCTCCCAGGAATACAGAAGGCAATGAAACTATAGGCTTGTGGCAAGCCAGCAACTATAGCCCACTATAGAACTATAGCTAAGCTCAAACCACAAACTATAACCTAAATCAAAACCACATCACCAGATAAATGTTAAATTTGTAAATTACAAAAAAAGACAAATTGAACCCGCACCTACTTACCAACGATACCATTGTCGCCGTAGCTACTGCTTCCGGCACCGGCGCTATCGCCGTTATCCGCCTCTCCGGCCCGGAGGCTGTTACTATAACCCAGCAAGTTTTCAAGGGCAAGAATCTCGAGCAACAGCCTTCCCATACCATCCATTTCGGAACTATCCGCAACGAGGGCAGGATTGTGGATGAAGTGCTGGTGTCGCTATTTAAGGCACCTCACTCCTACACCAAAGAGAACGTGGTGGAGATCTCCTGTCATGGCTCTGATTATATTGTGCAGCAAATCGTGAAGCTGCTCCTGCAGCATGGTGCCCGCCTGGCCAACGCCGGCGAATTTACCAAACGCGCCTTCCTGAACGGGCAGTTCGACCTGGCACAGGCTGAAGCCGTGGCCGACCTGATCGCATCGGATTCGGCATTGTCGCATGAAGTAGCGATGAAGCAGATGCGCGGTGGTTTTTCGCAGGAAATCAAACGACTGCGTGCCGAGCTGGTGCATTTTGCCTCTATGATAGAACTGGAACTGGACTTTGGTGAAGAAGACGTGGAGTTCGCAGACCGCGACCAGCTGCGCAACCTGATCCTGAACATCCAGCGCATTATTCGGGAGCTGCTCAAGTCGTTTGAGCTGGGCAACGTGATCAAGAACGGCGTGCCCACAGTTATAGTTGGCAAGCCGAATGCCGGAAAATCTACCCTGCTCAACCAGCTGCTGAATGAGGAAAAAGCCATTGTATCGGATGTGCCGGGCACTACCCGCGATTTTATTGAAGACGAGATTAACCTGCACGGCGTTACTTTCCGCTTTATAGACACGGCCGGTCTCCGCGAAACAACCGATAAAGTAGAGGCCATTGGCGTAGAGCGTACCATGCAGAAGCTCAGCCAGTCGTCCTTAATCGTGTACTTGTTCGACGTGAATACAACTACGCCTGAAGAAGTGCAGGCTGAGATTACAGACCTGAATCCGAAGAACCTGCCACTGCTGCCGGTTGCCAACAAAATAGATGAGGCCACCCCGGCTACACTTTCCGCATTCGATAAGCTGGAAGGCTTGGTGAAGATCTCTGCGGCGGAGGGCGCTAACATGGAAATACTGAAAGAAGCGCTGGTAGAAAAAGTGAACCTAGGCAAACTGGATACGCAGCAGCAAACTATAGTTACCAACCTGCGCCACGTCGATAGTCTGAACAAAACATACGCCGCTTTAGATGATGTGCTGAATGGTCTGGCATTAGGCATGAGCGGCGACCTGGTAGCCGCCGACATCCGCAGAGCGCTTTATAGTTTAGGAGAAATTACGGGTGAGATCACAACAGACGACTTGCTGGATAATATCTTCACGAAGTTCTGCATCGGCAAGTAGCCTTACAGCCATATCCTGCTAAACCAACTATAGCGCAGGCCACTCATAACTGCCACTACTCCAATGTAGTGGCAGTTATATCATACATCCAAAACAGAAAAATGAAGCGAATACTTAAAGTCTCCTTGCATGTTCTGTGCTTCCTGGTATTGCTGGCTACTGTAGGTGGCTGTGCACTGCTAAAGCTGTCGCCGCAGTTTGGTGCAGAGGCTGAGGGTGCCCGCCTGCAGGCCATCCAACAGTCTTCTAACTATAAAAACGGGCAGTTTCAGAACCCGGTAGAGACCAACATGGACATAGGCTTCAGCGGGTATATGAAACTGCTCAGCACGCGGCTTTTCGGTGAAACAGCCGACCAGCTACCAGATCACCCGATTCAGGTTAAATTCATCAGCCCAAGCCGTTTTAGAGTGCCACAGGATACTGCTACTATAGTTACCTGGCTGGGCCACTCTGCTTTTATAGTGGAGATAGACGGCAAACGATTGCTTCTCGACCCGATGCTGGGCAACATTGCTTCGCCCTTCAGTTTTATCGGGCCGGAACGCTTCTCGGCACTGCCGATTACAGCAGATGAGTTACCCCCGATAGATGCTGTGCTGATCTCGCACGACCATTACGATCACCTGGACTATGGCTCTATCCAGAAACTGAATGAGAAGACCGGACATTTTTTTGTAGCACTTGGCGTAGGCGCACACCTGGAGCGCTGGGGCGTACCCTCCGAAAAAATAACCGAGCTGGACTGGTGGCAGGAAGCTACCTATAAAGGACTGACTTTTGCCGCAACGCCATCGCGCCATTTCTCCGGCCGTGGCCTCTCCGACCGTATGAAAACACAGTGGGCGTCGTGGGTTATAGTTGGGAAAGAAAACAGGATCTTCTTCAGCGGCGACTCCGGCTACTTTGAGGGCTTTAAAGAGATTGGCAACAAGTACGGCCCCTTCGACCTGACACTGGTGGAGTGCGGGCAATACAACGAACTATGGTCCAACATCCACATGATGCCGGAGCAAACCGTGCAGGCGCACCTCGACCTGAAAGGCAAATTGCTCATGCCCATCCACTGGGGAGCCTTTTCGCTAGCCATGCACTCCTGGACAGATCCCATTGAGCGGGCTACCAAAGAAGCAAAACGCCTGCATGTACCCATGACTACACCCAGAATCGGGGAATCTATTGTTTTGGGTAAGAAAGCTCCTGTTAAGGCCTGGTGGCGGGAGTAACGGTACACCTGTTGGTTAAGATTTAAATTTATATCTTGGGAGAGTAAAGTACTGGCGCCTCTTTAACTATAGAATCAGGATTAGCATGGGTGCTTTTACCGTAAAGCACAAACTCAGAATGTTGTTATCGGACAAGGTAAATGGCGCGGGTGCACAGGAGTGGCTGCTGCAGCATAATGGCAAAGTGATCAAGCCTCGGCAAAAGAAATTCATCTATCACAGCCCCGAGTTCACTGCCTGGCACGTAAACGAAGTTTTTAAAGGCGAATACCGCTAAACTATAGCTTATGTTCAACGACGACGAAGACGACGAGAGTATAAACCCGCAGCTGCTGCCCATTTACCGGAAAGGTGAGGAAATAATGCTGCTCACCCTCAAGATAACGGCGCTTATACCCGATACAGACGAGATACAGAGCCACCTGAAAGCCATGATGCTGCAGGATGCTGCCCTGCTAACCGTGAAAGTATCTGGTGCCGAGGCGGCTGACCTGTACGACATCCGGATGGAGAATGCCACCATCGTGCGCAAGGCTGCCCGCGAGCTCCTCACCCACTGTACCAGCCTGGAGATGTTTAACTTTAAGGAAACGCATTACCTGCAACTGATACGCGAAGCCGTAGAAGAATACCGCCTGCTCTTTATAGACTGGGTAAACTCCTTCGATCCCTGGAATTACATCCTGGATGATTGGGGATTGTTTAACCCGCCCGGCATTAAACCGGAACAGTAACCGGGCACAAACTATAGGTTATGAATCAGCTGGTTACAGCAACTAGCTTGTCCTTGAAAGCACTCACATATTCTACCAATGCACAGCCGGGCCGAAACGTGTACGCACCTTAATACTATAGTTTTAATGCTGACCTTAAAGAATTTCAGTACCAAGTATAGCGACCTTCACGACTCCAAAACAACTAGCTAATGACAAAACAAGACCGATATACTTTAACCGTGAGGCAGACGTTCAGCGCCTTCCTGGACGGCATTATAGACAACCAGGAGCTGATCATAAAGCTCAGGGAGATTGAA
>DATBUF010000514.1:0-2684 GCA_036516435.1 Pontibacter sp. | reverse complement strand
ATAGCCCCAGCCATAGTTGTTGCGCAGGTACGAGGCCACAAACGGCGCAATGAAGGCACCAATGTTAATCCCCATGTAAAAAATGTTGTAGCCGGTATCTTTCTGCTCCTGGTATTCCGGCGCCGAGTACAAACCGCCAAGTAGCGTAGAAATATTCGGCTTAAAGAAACCGTTACCGATAATGATCAGACCTAAAGAAGCAACCATGGCCAGATCGCCCGGCAGGGCAAGCCCGATGTAACCAATCGCCATCAGGATACCGCCAATGGAAATAGATAGTCTGTATCCCAGCACTCGGTCGGCCAGCAAACCGCCCACAAAAGGCGTTAAGTAGACAAAGGCGATGAACGTACCGAAAATATCGGATGCACTTTCTTTAGAAATGCCGAGGCCGCCGTGCTGTGCATCGATCATGTACAGAAAGAAAATGGCAAGCATCAGGTAGAAGCCGAAACGCTCCCACATCTCGGAAAAGAACAGGTAATAGAGTCCTTTCGGGTGTTTGGATTTAGTGTTTGACATGAAGGTTGGAATAATTAAGGCCTGAAAATAAGCAGAGTTAGCTAGTTGGCAAAGCGTTCGTATATATACCGCAAATATTTTACCAGTTCGCGGCCCTGAACAGGCTAGCTACAAAAGAGTTAAATGAGAATCCGCCAAAAAAATCTTTTCCTGTTTTGCTTGTTTAGCAAGTTGTTACCCCGTTCCTTTGCGGGCCAATTTGGTATAAGGTGCTTTCTGATGAAAAAACTGCAGGTTTTGTTGCTGGTGCTATATTGCAGTCTGTCGGCCTTGTCCCTGCATGCTTACACTTTACCGGACACAACCGCTACCACACTGCAGTTGTATGCTGCTGAGCCTGATAATGCTCCGATAGCGCACTTGTCGCTTGAAATAAAGCTGAACGGAGCCGAAGCGGTGCAGCAACTCGATAAGGTTTTGTTGCCGCCCTTTGTGCAGCGCCTCCCTGCTAAACTATACCAGCCTGCGCTTACCTCCGAAACTATAGTTTCTGTTCCCTGCCACACCTTAAAAGACACTGGCCTGCACACCATTTTCACGGCGGGGCCTTAACTACATCTGTTTTCCCGTTCTTACCACAAGTGCCAGTACTAAGCAGTGCCGGTAATTTTCTGTATATTTTCTTTAACTAACTAAAAATTATGGAGCTCATACAGCACCTGATCAGCTTTATTCTGCACATCGACCAGCACCTGGTAGAGTTACTGAACGACTATGAGAAGTGGATTTACCTGATCCTGTTCATCATCATTTTCTGCGAAACAGGCCTTGTAGTTACCCCCTTCCTGCCCGGCGATTCGCTGCTTTTTGCATTAGGCGCTTTGGCTGCATTGCCTGCATCGGACTTAAATGTGTGGTACCTGATGGTGCTGCTTATAGTTGCGGCCATTCTAGGCGACTCCTTTAACTACATGACAGGACACAAGTTCGGCCGGAAAATATATGATAAGAATTACTGGTTTCTGCGGCAGTCGCATTTGCAACAGGCAGAGCGCTTTTACGTGAAGTATGGCGGCCGCACGATTATTTATGCCCGCTTTGTGCCCATCGTGCGCACCTTTGCTCCTTTTGTAGCCGGTATGGGTAACATGCACTACAAGCGCTTTCTAATCTTTAATGTGGTGGGAGCTGTGGTATGGGTCGTATTTTTCCTGATGCTAGGGTATGTGTTCGGAAACTTGCCGGGCGTTCGTTCTAACTTTTCGCTGCTTGTGCTGGGTATTATTGGTATTTCATTGTTACCACCCATTTATACGATACTCAAGCAACGCTTTGCGCCAAGCAAACAAGGTTAAAAGCCTGCTTTCTGAGTTCAGAGAATTGTGCCTGATAGCAGCGGTAAATAAACGGCAAACTATAAACTAATGTGCCTGCTGTTATTGTTTTAGCTTAGTTTTTATACATCCGGTAATGAGTAATCATGCTAAGGCCAGTACTGTATCAACAGCTGGTGTTTTAATTTCGCTCGGTATTATTTATGGTGATATCGGTACTTCGCCACTCTACGTAATGAAGGCCATCTTAGGTGATGACCCCATTTCGCAGATACTGGTGTACGGTGGTATATCCTGTGTTTTCTGGACGCTGACACTACAGACAACTATAAAATATGTACTGCTCACGCTGCAGGCAGATAATAATGGGGAAGGTGGTATTTTCTCGCTTTATACCCTGATCCGCCGCCGTGCGCCCTGGCTTATTGTACCTGCCATGATCGGGGGCGCTGCCCTGTTGGCTGATGGCATTATTACACCGCCTATTTCCGTATCCTCGGCCATCGAGGGGCTCCGGATCCTGAATCCTGATATTCCTACTGTGCCTATCGTGCTCACCATTCTCACCATCATTTTCCTGATGCAGAGCTTTGGTACCGAGATTGTAGGCAAGGCTTTCGGCCCTATCATGCTGGTCTGGTTCTCTATGCTGGGGGTGCTCGGTGCCCTGTCTCTGGTCGAACATCCGGAGATCATCCATGCACTGAATCCTTACTACGCCTATAACCTGCTGGTAAATTACCCGGATGGTTTCTGGGTGCTGGGTGCGGTGTTTCTGTGTACCACGGGGGCAGAAGCACTGTACTCCGACCTGGGCCATTGCGGCAGGCCCAACATACGCCTGAGCTGGGGCTTCGTAAAAACCTGCCTGTTGCTGAACTACCTGGG
>DATBUF010000513.1:0-6234 GCA_036516435.1 Pontibacter sp. | reverse complement strand
CCGGTGGTATTCTTTCCGGGCCTACTATCCGGCCTCAGGTTACAAGACCGACAGCAACAACGACATTCTCAGCCAGTGGCACCAGGGTTCGGGCACAGGCAGCCCGCTTACCTCGCTGCGTGTTAAAAACGACAGGTTCTTTCTAAAAGTAGGGCCTACCAAGGACACGCGCAAAGACTACGACCTGGGACCTCAGACCAAAGATACCTGGCATGAGTTTGTGCTCCACTTCATCCACTCGCCAGAAGGCGACGGGTTGGTGGAAGTATGGCACAACGGCACCAAAGTGCTTACCTACAAAGGGGGCAACATGTACAAGGCCAAGCTGCCGCGCTGGAAAGTAGGTATCTACAAAGATGACTGGAACGGATCTGAGACCACAGACAGCAACGTACGCATCTTCTACCTGGACAACCTGCGCCTGGGCAGCGAGAAAGCCACTCTGGCTGAAATGAGCTCCGCTGCTGGTATCAGGTATAGGAACTAGGCCACCACATCCTACTCTGCTTACTATCAAAGTCTTACTTTATATTAATTTCTTGAGCAAAGTTTAAGCCATCAGAATAGGGCCGCAGAGGGCTAGAGACAATTTGAGTGAGCGTTGGATTTTGGTTAGTAAAAATTAAACTTTAATTGTCGAGTCCGGTAAAATAATAAGCAACATCTCACATTCATTCAGTGGGCTGGCCAAATACTTTTAGCAACTCCCCGGACTTATGCACTGCATCTGATTAGAGTATCCTACCATTCTTACCCGCCCTGTTAATTAGAAAGTTAATGAAGTTTAATATCAGAAATATAAGTGCTTACTTTTTAGCAATTTTCTTAATTGCGTTTGGCTTTGTGCGCCGGGCAAGAGAGAGGGCATTGAGAGGAGAATACATTATAAACCTCTGTTTCCATCATCCGGGCAAGCGGGAGTTTGAGGCCTGTATCATGTGGTTAAAGAAGCACGGCTTTACAATATTAAGTCTTGACGATTTATACACGATACTTTATCAGAAGCTACCTTTCCCCAAAGGAGGTGTTGTGCTGACAGCTGACGACGGATGGCAATCTAATGAAGCAAATATTGTGGAGGTGGCTACCAGGTACCAGGTTCCTGTCACCATTTTCGTGTCTACTGAGCCTGTAGAGGAGGGAGCATATTGGTGGTCCTATATACAGAAGGCCAGAAAACTGAAGCTGAAGGTTATGCCGGTTAAAGAGCTGAAGCTGCTCGCCAATGCCAGCCGTTTAAGGGTAGTAGAGGAAGCTAAAACTATAGTTGCTCCTTTTAGAGAAGCGATGACAGTAGAGCAGGTAAAGAGGGTAGCAGACTCAAACTATGTTACAATTGGTGGGCATACGCATACACATCCTGTCTTAGTAAATTGTGGCATAGAAGAGCTGTATAACGAGCTCACTGTTTCAAGAGCCAGGCTGGAAGGCTGGGTAGGGAAGGAGGTCTCTTATTTTGCTTACCCCAACGGCGATTTTGGAGAGCGGGAAAAACTAGCGTTAAAGGATTCAAACTATAAATTAGCATTCACCATCCGGGCAGAGTACTTAAGGGCCGACAGTATTGTAGACCCATACACATTGCCCAGGTTCTGTTTTTTAGAAGGTGCCTCCTTTGCAGAAAATGTATGCAGAATGTGCGGCATCTGGCACCCGTTGATACATAAAATCAAATCACTCCTTCCCGTCAGAAGAGGGTATAAAGTAAATGCACCTGACCACCGCACCATCCTCTCGTCACCCTGATTTCATGAAGCAATTCTAACACTGATGTCTCCGGCATAGATTCAGAGTGTAGCGCTGGTTTGAACTATAGTTTTATGAGAAAGAATGTACCTGTATTTAATAAGCGTCATGCCATCTGGCCGACACTGCCGTTAGCTGTTTATTTTCGGAGTGCTGGTAAAACTTTGCCTTTCCCACTGGATCAGGAGAACTGCAAAATATTTTCCCGCGCCCGGCATGCTGTCTGGAATGCCTGCCGTGCGCTGCATTTGGGTAACAACGATGCTGTATTAGTACCGGCATACCACCATGGCTCCGAAGTGGAATCTCTGTTACAGGCCGGACTGCAGGTGATTTATTATGAGGTAAATGATGCGCTGGAACCTGACCCTGGTGCGCTGGAGAGACTTCTTACCCCAAATGTCCGCGCATTATACATTATCCATTATTTAGGTTTTCCTCAGAAGGCAACAATGTGGAAACGCTGGTGCGAGGAGCATGGCCTTTTACTGATTGAGGACGCTGCCCAGGCTTTTTTAGCTACTTCAGAGGGCAAGCCAGTTGGCTCTTTTGGCGACATGGGAGTGTTTTGCCTTTATAAGACGTATGGCCTGCCCGATGGTGGTGCTATAGTTTCAAAGTGCCCGCCAGCACAACCCTCCGGAAGCTCCAGCCTGGGACTATGGAAGACATTTAAGCGGCATGTTAACTGGATTGCTGCGCGGCAGGGTGGAATTGCATCTATTCACCTGGTTGTAAAGCCACTGATAGCCAAAATCAAACGGCAGTATGAGCGACAACACCAGGAGTTTGAGTTAGGGGAACCATCAACTCCATCGGCAGCAATTAACGCATACCTTATTCCCAGAATTGTAGATGCAAAAACGGCAGAGCGTAGAAGAGCAAACTATAGTTTTTTACTGGATAACCTGAAGGATATAGTGCCATTCCCTTTTTCTGTAGTACCCGAGGGGGCCTGTCCCTTCGCTTTCCCGATAGAGGTTCGCCAGTCAAAAAATTTCCTGAGAAGACTACAAACCAGAGGTGTTATTGGCCTTTTATTTTGGCTTAACCCGCATCCATCGCTACCTGTCGAAAACTTTCCGAAAAGTAAGGCGCTCCGGGAGCATATGCTAGCCTTGCCAGTACATCAGGAATTGACCAGAGCTGATTTAATTCAGATTGTGAATGCTGTGAAGGAGTCGCTTCATGAAGTTAAAGCAGATCTTAAAACGGCTTAGACAGCATTTCTCTGCTTCGTGAACTATAGGAATACAGGCTATTTAAGGAGGTTAATGCTTGATGTATATGGATACCAGTTATAAAGCCAGCATTGATTTTGATACCACTGCCAGAATAGATGTGGTGACAGGGGGGGCAGCTTTCCAACTGTTGTCAGATACAGATTTTCAATCGAGGTGGGACAAGTTGTATGAAAGCTGTCCATGGGGAACGGTCTTTCAGCGCAGAGAATTTGTTTCACAATGGTACCAGGTTTATCAATCTGAGTTTCTGCCCATTATTGTAACCTCAACCAGCCAGGGTAGCCTTGTTGGTTTGCTTACCATGGCCTTGAATTTATCGGGTGTAGTTCCTGCAAAACTGGAGTGCTCCAGGGGCAATATTATAGGGGCAGGACATTACGAAGCCGAATACCAGGTTTGGTTAGCAGAAACATCAGGCAGTGATCTGTTTGTAGTGCAAGCCCTGCAGGAAATCAGTCGGCAGTTCCCAAAATGCAATGTGCACTTTCGCTTTCTGCCTGCTGCCACTCCTATGCAGTGGGTAAAGCAAAACCGCCTAAGAAGAGATGTAATTGTGCAGGAACTGAAGCGCCCCTTAATGGACCTAAAGAACCCGGAACTTGCAAAGGCATTCAGAAAGGCAGAATTCAGGAATAAGCTGAACCGGTTGAAGCGGCTGGGCGAGTTACAGTTTCTGCACATTAAAGATGCTGATACTTTCTCTAATATTTTACAGGATGCAACTATACAGTTCGACTTCAGGCAGGGTGCTATGTTTAATAAAAACCAGTTCAGGGAAAGTCCTTTGAAATCAATCTTTCTGAAGGCAATGTTTGAACAGGACCTGCTCCATGTAACAGCCTTGAAAGTAAATGAAGATGTACTGTCGGTTATTATGGCAGTGGTTGGAAATGGTTGGGTACACCTAGGCGGTATAAACGTGCATACCCCATTTCATGCAAAGTACTATTCACCTGGCTTTGTGCATTTCCTGATGTTGGGGCAGTTTCTTGCAGAGGAAGGAGTTGCCATATTTGATCTTACACCCGGAGGAGATGCTTACAAGGAACGACTGGCAACCCGCCATGACTATGTTTACGAGCTGATAATTCCGGGAAATGCCGGTTATACTATAAAACGGCGTTTAAAAAAGGTCTTCCATGACCAGTTAATCAGATTCGGAATAAGGCCCATGAGTGCGGAGCTCACTTTAAAAAAAGGAATGTATTTGCTTAAGAATAAAGTAAAAAGGCTGAAGAATTTTGATTCTGAAGAGCTTGCAACAATTATGTCTCAGTCCGGAAAAACCAATGTTTATGAATTAAGCCTGCTTCAGATTTCCTCCGGTACTCCTTTAGCAGTAAGACAGAATAACCTGAACGACCTACTGAACTATGAGCAGGGAGGGAGCTGGCTTACCCGCTGGGAGTTTCTAGAACAGGCCATGCGCCGGTATGAGACTGGAGAGCAGTCGTATAGTTGGTCGGAGCAGGGGCGGCTGCTAGGCTGTGTCTGGCTGGCTGCTCCAGGGCCGGGTGCTGGCCCTTTGCCTGGGCAGATACCGGAAGACGCCGTTGTGCTGCAAGGCCTCTACTACCACGCTGCCGGACAGGAGCACTTGCGTACCTTCTTAGCTGCTGTGGTAGAGACGGTCGTAGCAGCAGGCAAGCGTCCCGGTGTACTACTAGCTGATGCCAGAACGATAGCACGCCTCAAAGCAGCTGCCGGCAAAACTATAGTTGCAGAAGAACTCAGCAAAGCTGAGAGTTAGTGCTGGCGAAAGGGAGCGACTTAAGAAGAGTGCCCGTATTTACAAAAATATAAATTTAGTTAGGATGAAGCTCTCCGGAATTACAGTAACCAGCGAGACACAGTACGAACTGCTTTCAGGTCTGCAGGTCTTAGAAGTAATGGAGGAAGCAAAATTCCAGCATGAATGGGATGAGCTTTCAGCATGCTGCACCGAAAGTACCGTGTTCCAAAGCAGGCAATTTGTAACAACCTGGTACAAAATCTACCATCATGAATATTTACCCATACTGGTAAAGGCTGAACGCGAAGGGAAACTAACCGGGATTGTAGCACTGGCAAAAGATAAACGCAATCTCATAACCGGCGCAGGGGCGGGCCAGGCAGAGTATCATTCGTGGCTTACATCAGATGCAGATGGCGGGTGTACTTTTATGAAGCAGGCAATCCGGGAGGTTCTCAGGCATTTTAGCAGGGCAAGTATACACTTCAAATATGTACCGGCAAATACTGCTATAGCGTGGCTCTATGATGACCCCTCGCTGGCTGGACGCTATTGGGTTCGGGAGCACAAACAGCCCATCCTGGAGCTTGATGCACCTGCCATCGACAAAGAGTTAAGGAAGAAGAATAGAAGAGAGAAGCTAAACCGGTTAAAGAGGCTGGGTAACCTTCAGTTCGAGCGTATTACTGACATTGAGACGTTCAGGCTGGTATTTGATGACTTAGCTACACAATCCGATTTTAGAAAGGGTGCCAGATATAACCGCTGCTTTTTTAGAACCGACCCATTAAGAAAAGCTTTTTTCCTCGCCTTATTTCAGGAACACCTGCTACATGCAACACTTTTGAGATTAGATAATGCTATAATAGCTTCTAATGTGAGCGTATATAACAGAAGCCAGGCGCACTTGCAGGGGATAAATACGCATGCTCCTACACATGCCAGATATTCACCGGGCATACTACACTTTTTAATGTTGGGCAGGCTGCTGGCCGAAGAAGGAACGGATGTTTTTGACCTGACACCAGGAGCAGACACTTATAAAGAGGTTTTAGCCAATTCCAGTAAAACTGTTTATGAAATCTATGTAGGTAATGTTTTTACCTGCTTCAGAGATACTATAAAGTTCAGGGTGACTGATGCTGTTAAAGAGGCTCACCGCCTCTTCAGGCTGGATGTAAATTATCTCAGGAGCTTGAAGAGGCGAAAACAACTAATTTATGAAAAACTCAGGGGGATCAGCAGCAAGAGTCTACCAACCAGTATGCTTATGCTTCTCGACACCCTCTTTAAGAACAAAAAGGCTTACCCTTATATTTTACAAGCTGAGACGCAGGACCTGGTTACTAGCCCACCAGTAAGACATAATAACCTGAACGACTTACTGAACTATGAGCAGGGAGGGAGCTGGCTTACCCGCTGGGAGTTTTTAGAACAGGCCATGCGCCGGTACGAGGCTGGAGAGCAGTCGTATAGTTGGTCGGAGCAGGGGAGGTTGTTAGGCTGTGTCTG
>DATBUF010000512.1:0-3432 GCA_036516435.1 Pontibacter sp. | reverse complement strand
GATTTTACCAGGTAAGAACCGCCTAAGAATACAGAGCCAGTGCCTTCTACTATAAGAGCTTCGTCGCTCATGATGGGCAGGTAGGCTCCACCAGCTACACAGCTCCCCATAATGGCAGCGATCTGCACAATGCCCATCGAGCTCATCACCGCGTTGTTGCGGAACATGCGGCCAAAGTGCTCTTTATCCGGGAAAATCTCATTCTGCATGGGCAGGAACACGCCGGCACTATCCACCAGGTAAACTATAGGCAGCTTATTTTCGATGGATATTTCCTGGGCCCGCAGGTTTTTCTTGGCTGTAATCGGGAACCAGGCCCCCGCTTTTACGGTGGCATCGTTGGCAACTATAACGCATTGCCGCCCTTTAATGTAACCTATACCTGTTACCACACCGCCGCTTGGGCAACCGCCTACTTCGGGGTACATACCGTCGCCGGCAAAAGCACCCACTTCCAGGAACTCAGAGCCTTCATCAATCAGGTAAGCGATACGCTCGCGGGCAGTCATTTTACCTTTTTCGTGCTCTTTGGCAATGCGCTTTTCGCCACCGCCCAGGTATACTTTCTTTAGTCTAGATTTAAGCTGAAAAGTAAGTTGCTTTAGAGAGTCTTCGTTTTTGTTGAATTCGATATCCATGAAGGGTGTAGGTTTGTAATTAAGGGACTTACAAAGAAAAATCCGCCCTGAAAGCGGATTTCACAAATATACAATTTTATACAGGCTTATTTAGACTTTGTTGTGTCTGGTTTCGCCGGCACCTGTGTTGTATCAGGTACTGGTCTTCTGAACTCATTTGGATGCTCATCCTGCATTTCTTTTACCTCTTCCAGGGTAATCACACGGCCAGTGGCATCTACTTTATACTTGTCTTTTCGGCCTATCAGCGAGAACTGCACATACCGTTTCGGGTAGGCCTGTATGTCGCGCAGCAGCAGGTTCAGGGCTTCGGTGGAGCGGGCCATGTTCTCGTACAGCGCATTGTCGTTCATCAGTTTACCCATAGAACCCTCAGTGGAGTTAAGCTTAGCCACAGCCGCCTCAAGCTGCTCTACTGCCTGGTTTGCGTTATTCACAAGCCTGGTAACCTCTACCTGCTTCAGCGTATCGGTAATCTCGGCCATGTTCAAAGCCATGCGGTCTATGTGCCGCTGTGTCTGGCGAAACGATGCGATCAGCTGGTTGGTGTTCCTGGTAATATCGTTGATGTTCTGCTGGTTGGCACGCAGCATCTGGTTCAGAGCGTCGGTAGTAGCCTGTGTGTTGGCAAGTATAAGCTGTATATTTTGCTTGGCTTCTGTGTTGAGCAGGCGGTTTACGCGGGCAAGCGTAGTATCTACTTTATCAATTACAGGCACTGCCTTTGTCGAAAGCATATCGGCTATACTTTTCTCGCTGAAGGCAATCAGGCGTTCGCCACCTTCATACATCTTGCCACTCTTGCCTAAGTATAACACAATAGCTTTACTACCAAGCAGGTCGGAGCTGGCAAGAGCCGCGATTGTGGAGTCGCCAATTGCCAGATCTTTTTGCACTTCTACCTCAACCAGTATCCTGTTCTGCTCTTTGGGCATGAGTTTAAGCTGCTGCACAGAGCCTACTTTCACGCCGTTCAGCATGACCGGGTTAGAGGCAGTAAGGCCGTCCACGTTATCATACACAACGTAAAAGGACCTGGTATCAGAAAAGAGGTCTGCTCCCTTCAGGAACATAAACCCAAAGTACAGTATAACTAGCGCTGCTATACCGAGCAATGCTACTTTTATTTCTTTCGTTATCTTCACGTAGGGGTGTTAGGTATTGTATTAGTTCATCGCCTCCATCTCTCGTTTATAATCTCTGAAGGCGCGATATATACCTGATGCCATATACGATTGACTCGTTTTATCGTTAAGAAATTTTTCTTCTGTCGGGTTTGTCAGGAAACCGCACTCGATCAGCACGCTTGGCATATAGGATTTCCAGAGTACCAGGAAGCCTGCCTGCTTTACACCGCGGCTGCTGCGCCCCACCCTGTTCTTAAACTCGTTTTCTACCTTCTGAGCAAAACGCAGGCTATTATCTATATGGGCGCTCTGGTGCAGGGTAAACAAAATATGGCTTTGCGGAGAATTGGGATCGAAGCCGCCATAGTTCTCTTTGTAATTATCTTCCTGTAAAATTACCGAGTTTTCGCGCTTGGCCACATCCAGGTTTCCCTTGGAAGTATGAAGCCCCATAGTATAGGTCTCAGTACCGAAGGCGGCAGGCGGGCCGGCATTCAGGTGAATGGAGATAAACAGGTCTGCGTTGTTTTTGTTAGCAATGCCGGCACGATCGATCAGTTCCACAAAGGTGTCGGTCTTGCGGGTGTACACCACTTTCACGTCGGGGAGGTTCTTTTCTATCAGGCTGCCTACCTGCAGGGCCAGCTGTAAGGCTACATCGGCCTCATGCGAGAATTTACCGTTACATCCCACATCCTTGCCACCATGGCCTGCATCAATTACAACTGTCCGCACTTTATAGTCTTTGCGGTACTCCAGCGTATTAGATGAGCAAAGGAAGAAAATAAGGGCTAAAACTGATACAGAAACAATATTTCTCACAACGCTCGTTAGTTAAAAGCTAAAACAATAACTTTGTACAAATTAAATAAAACTTTAGGGAAGTCTGAAGAAGTTGCGACACATTTTGATTTTTTTGCTGCTGGTGCAGTTTGCCGTACTTTCTCCCCTGCTGGTGTCGGGCCAAACCATGCGTGCCCGCACGCTCCGGCCAGTAAACACCCCGCAAGATACCGTCTCCAGAGACACGGTGCGACTGGCAGCTCCAAAAGGTGACATCGAGACCACAATCAAATACTCTGCCAGAGACTCTATTCAGCTGGAGGCTACAACTAAAGTAGTGCACCTCTACGGAGATGCCAAAATCAACTACGGCTCCATGAACCTGGAAGCCGCTTACATCCGCATCGATTACGAAACAAATACCTTAACAGCTACTACCCTAACAGACTCTACCGGTAAGGAAGTAGGTGTACCTGTTTTTGCGAATGGGGCAGAGACTTATTCGGCCAAGCGTATTGAATACAACTATAAGACCAAGCGCGGCCGCATTGCTGAGGTAGTAACGCAGCAGGGCGAAGGTTTTATACATTCCGAAGTGGTAAAAAAGAACGAGGCAAACGAGTTCTTCGGGCTGCATAATAAGTATACCACGTGTAACCTGGCGCATCCGCACTTTTACATCAGCGCCGGCAAAATCAAGGCCATCCCGAACGACAAGGTCATGTCCGGCCCGTTCAACCTGGTGATCAGTGACATTCCGACGCCGCTTGGTTTCCTGTTTGGCCTGTTCCCAACGCCTAAAAACAATCGCTCGTCAGGGGTTATAGTTCCTAGCTTTGGCGAAAATGCTTCGCGGGGCTTTTACCTGATGAACGGCGGTTATT
>DATBUF010000511.1:0-3274 GCA_036516435.1 Pontibacter sp. | reverse complement strand
CGGGTGCATAAATCCTACATCATCTCACTGGATAAGATAGATTCTATAGAGCGCAGCCGTGTTTTTATTGGCGAGGCTGTTATACCGGTAGGCGACACTTATAAGGATAACTTCATGTGCCTGATTGAGCGGGCGAATGCTGCTGGGTAGAGGCACAAATAAAATACTTACCTGAAGCAACCTTTGCTATAGTTGCACCATCTATAGTTTAAGGTAAGAGAAAAGAAAACCAAACCGCACAGAACTTATGAAGAAACAGGTACAACTACTGCTGGTGTTACTGGCGCTGCCACTGCTAACTATAGCACAAAGCAAGGTAGCCGCATCCGAGATCATGGCCAAGATAAACCGTGGCGAAGCTGTGAACTATAAAAACGTAGAGATTACCGGCAACCTGGACATGACAAAGCTGAACAACATGAAGCTGAAGAATGAGAAAGCCGGTAAAAATGAAACCAAAGAGTACATCAGCACGGTAACGGCTCCGCTTACTTTCGAGAACTGTACGTTTAAGGGCAATGTGCTGGGGTACTTCAATCCGGACAATGGTATCAATATAGCAAAATCATCAAACGAAGTTTACAACACTAACTTTGAGAAGGCAGTCCGGTTTGAGAACTGCACATTTGAGGAGGAAGCCGCTTTTAAATACAGCAAATTTGAAGAGAACGTATCGTTTGCCGGAAGCCGGTTTGAAGAGGATGCCCTGTTTAAGTACAGCAAGTTTGAGAAGGGAGCTGATTTTGGCAAGGCTGTTTTCAACGATGAGGCAAACTTCAAGTATGTAACCTTTCCGGTAGCAGCTAACTTCAGAGGCGCTACATTTAAGGACGATGCCGATTTTAAGTATACTAAGTTTCAGAAGGGGGTAGACATGCAGCAGGCAACGTTCGAGGGACTGGCCAATTTTAAGTATACCAAGTTCTCGGGACCAGCTAACCTGAAGAATGCCCGCTTTAAAGGCAGCACCGATTTTAAATATACCAGGCTGAATAACCAATCTGTTGACCTGGCTGCACTACAGCAGAAAAGTGAATAACCAACAAAGAAGCTTTAGTTTATTACACGCTAAAAACGCCGCATTGCAAGTGCGGCGTTTTTGTTTTATGCCTGTAGGAGCGTAATCAGTTTGCCTGCGCCTTCGGTGGGTGTTAAAACAGTTAAGGGTGGCAGCTGAAGCCATTCGGCACGCACTTTATTTACCAGTTCCAGGTCTATGCTATAGTTGGTTCGGGCGGCGGCAACTATAGTTGCAATGGCTGTTTTAAGGGAGATGGCCTTTACCCGTATAGTTTGCGTTGCATATCGCGCCGGGTGCAGGTGCACGTATCTTCCGGCCACTGTTCCCCAGCGCAGCACCCAATCAGTGCTGTCGGAGAGTGTTATAGTTTGGTAGCGGCGGCTGCAAGCGGCCAGGTACTCCTGAAAGGCTTCGGGAGACAGAAGGCCGTGGTGCTGCAGGTGTAAAACTACTTCTTCTGCAATTTGTGTGGGCATCAGGTTACCGGTATAAAAATCAAGTTGCGACTGGCCTATCCTCCGGAGTGCTGTGGCAGTGGTTGTAGCCGGCTGGTGGGCTTGCTCGTGGATGAATGCCTTTATGTACCCCAGGTGATGCTTTAGCGGATGAAAGAGAATGGGAAACGGCAATGCTGTAGTAAGTACAGCCGGAGGCGTGGTATAGTTGCTGCGGGACATACTCCTGCTTACGGAACCGGCTATAGTTTAGCAGGGCCAACGCGCAACTATAGCACGTACACAACTATAGCAACTGCAAGGTACTGCTGATAAATCCGTGAAAGTATAGTTGGGCTTTGTAACTTTGCAGAGTTAATACCTTTTACCAGCCATGGCACAGCACTACAATACGCCCTCCGCTATCCAGATCGTAGACTTTAATCTTTTCTACGCGCAGGCCTTCTACGACCTCAACCACGAGTGGATTTCCACTTATTTTGTGATGGAGGAGGCCGACCATCAATCGCTCTCTGATCCGCAGGGGTACATCATCAACAAAGGCGGCCATATTCTGATAGCGCTGTTTAACGGGGTGCCGGTGGGTACCTGCGCGCTGCTAAACGAGGGAGACGGCGTATTTGAACTGGCGAAGATGGCTGTGGCTCCTAAAATGCAGGGCATGAAGATTGGAAAAATGCTGGGTGAGGCTGCCCTCGACAGAGCCCGCCGCGTAGGTGCCCGGCAGGTATACCTGGTATCAAACCGGAAACTGGAGACTGCCCTGAACCTGTACCGCCGCCTTGGTTTTACAGAAGTGCCTATGCCGCCCAGCATTTACGAGCGTGCCGATATCAAAATGGAGATACAGCTATAGTTACACCCCGTACACGGGCCTGTTATTTTCGAGGCGCACGACGCCTACAGTCATCCAGCAGCCTTTGTAGTAGCCCCGGGTTTGGTGGGCAAGCATAAACAGGTAAACAGCCTTTTCGTCTTCCTGGGTGGTAAGCTCTACCAGCTGGTAGGCAGACTTGCCGGTTACAACCATGTTGCCTTTTTTGTAGGATTTAAAGTTGAGCATCGGTTTGTACTCAGGTGCCCGCACCATAAGCCGGAAGTGCTCTATGGGGCCCATACCTATCTTACTTATCGGAGAAGAGAAGTTGAAAACAGTGATCACGCCACTGTCGCTGCCATCGTTCTGTTGCAGCGCTTTGAGTTGTATCTGCACTACATCATGTGGTGTGAGGATTTTAGAGGGCTTTAAGTAGCTCCAGCTCGTGCTTTGCGCATTGTTTGTTGCTGCCGGACTATAGCTGGCATACCGGTTTGTGTCCTGCTCTGGTACCAGGGGAACATTCCCTATAAAAACCAGAAGCAGCAGAATGCCTACTGCAAGTAAGGCCTTATCCACGATGCTATCCAAGCCCCTCATGCTGTTATGTACTTTATATAGAAGCGGATAGTTGTGCTTCTGCTGCCTTTTTGTGCCGGTAAGGGTGCAAAACAAACTGGCCCGGATGCGTATACCTGCCCAACATACTGCCTATGAGAAATCTGCTTACTTCGTACATAAGCCGCGCTGGTACCTGGATGGGAGACATAACTGCTGTGCAGCGCTTTCGGCAACAGCATCCTAAGGTGGCTGGTTTTATAGTGCAACGCTTTAACCCCAAGCTTTTTACCGGTTTACCACTCACCCTGTTGCTGTTGGTAGCAGGTATAAATATACTGTTGCTCTCCGAGCTTACCGAAAGCGTGATAGATGCCGAGTGGGTAGTCGTAGCCGATCAGGAATTTACAAACCTGCTTTTCA
>DATBUF010000510.1:0-4262 GCA_036516435.1 Pontibacter sp. | reverse complement strand
CCTGAGGAATTGCCTGAATAGATACGCTCAAGCTGCCCGCCCCTGCATTTTACACCCCTGTAGTCCCCTCAAGGGGACAGTTCCTTAAAACCAGAGCCCATTCCAGGAAAGTTATGGGACAGGATAAGGCTTTCAGCTCGTAGCTTCCCGTGGTGCCAGCTTTCAGCTGGTGTAATCCACACTTTATACTTCCGCAAGCTGAAAGCTTGCCTCATGCACCACCACGAGCTGAAAGCTCGCGGCAGACAATTTTAGTAACCATACATACTTAGCTAAGGTAGAGTCTAAGTATGAGCCGCAACTATAAAATCCGGAACCAGTCGAAGCTATACTTTGTGTCGTTTGCTGTGGTATACTGGATAGATGTATTTGTACGGCGGGAGTATAAGGATGTGGTGGTAGAAAGTCTGAATTATTGCATCAGGCACAAAGGGCTGGAAGTATACGCCTGGTGCCTCATGTCCAGCCATGTGCATCTGATCATTGGCAGCAGCAAAGAGCCTATGGAAGGTATACTTCGGGATATGAAGCGGCACACAGCCAAGGCTATACTTCAGATGATAGAAGAACATAACTAGGAAAGTCGCAAAGAATGGATGCTGTGGATGTTCCGGAGGGCAGGTGGCCGAAATCCGAGTGTGGAGACATTTCAGTTCTGGCAACACCACAATCACCTAATCGAATTATCGAGCAACCAAATGATACAGCAGCGGCTCGATTACCTGCACCGGAACCCCGTAGAAGCTGGCTTTGTGGAAGAACCATGGGAATACCTCCATAGCAGTGCCAGAGATTACACCGGAAACAAGGGGCTTATTGATATAATGTTAATCGAATAACGCTACCAAAACTCTTCAGTTTACATGAGACATACACTATACGCACAACTTCCTCTCACTTAAACCTGAGTGTTGTACCATCGCATACTTCCGATACAACCTATACTTTCATAAATACTAACTCCCGCCCCTACTTACCGTATAATTAGCTGAAATTTAACATATTACTAAAAAGCTATGAAAAAACTATTCTTTGTATTTGCTGCAGGTGCATTACTGGCAGGCACGGCCTGCTCGAGCACTGACACAACAACAGACACTACGGCCACGGACACAACTACATCAAACGATGCCACTATGGATGGTACAACTGATAACACCAGTACCACAGGCACCACCACAGATGCAACAGGCACTACAGGAACTGGAACTGGAACTGGAACCGGTACAGGTACAACTACTGGTGATATGACTACTATGACCAATATGGACGACGCTACTTTCCTGTCGACAGCGGCTAGCAGTAACATGTTTGAGATACAGGCAGGTAAACTAGCGCAGCAGCGTGCCACCAGTCAGAAAGCCAAAGACTTTGCAAAAATGATGGTAGATCACCATACACAGGCTAATCAGGAGCTGAAGGGAGTGGCATCTCAGCAGGGCTTAACTATGGCAGCCGCTTTAATGCCGATGCACCAGCAAATGATGGATGAACTGACCAACTATAGCGGCAACAACTTTGATGAGAAGTACATGGACATTATGGAGAATGCACATAAAATGGACGTTGCCATGTTTGAGGCAAAAAGCCAGAATGCGACCAACCCTGCTGTAAAGGCGTTAGCAACTAAAAACCTGCCTACCCTGCGCTCTCACCTGCAAATGGCTGACGACACAGAAGACAGTGTAGACTAAAACGTTGTACGGAAGAGTACTTCTTCAATACCAAGCGCCACCAGTGCCAGCCGCTGGTGGCGTTTGCTCTTATGCAGCGCCTAACCACCCACGCCACTGAGGCGGTAGCGCAGCTGCCTGTAAACCCGTTTCAGGCGTACCCTTGAAATATCATAGAACATCGCAATAACCAGCAGGCCGGCCGGTACAAAGAAAGTATAATGCCCGAATTGCGGAAAAGTATAGCCGCCTGCCACTGCACCCAACAGAAAGAACAGGATAATAACTACCCGTAGCAGAATACGTTGCCGCAGAGCAGGCTTCCGGAGTGCGGCAACGGAGGTTGCCGCTGCCAGGTCTATCCCCAGGTCGGTAAAAATACCAGTCAGGTGCGTGGTGCGTACTACGGAGCCTGATATGATCGACACCATTGCATTCTGCAAGCCCATCGCAAAAAGCAGGCTGCCTGCAAACAGCTCTTTCATAACCACACTGCCATCGTAGCGGTACCCGTAAATGCCATTTATCAACAGAATACCCACTTCCAACAGAATGGGAATGGTATAAGCAAATACCTGGTTCCGGCCAATGCGGTTCACAATCAGGCTCGAGGAGAAAGCACCTAACAGGAACAACAGCATCCACAGGCCAATCATACGCGCCAGCCGGAAATCGCCTTGCGCCAGCCCTTCTGCAAAATAGGCCACATGCCCTGTAACGTTGGTCGTTAGCACCGCAAAGGCCAGCAGTCCTGCAATATTTACAAAGCCAGCCGTGAGGCAAAGTATAGCTGCCAGCTTTATATTGTGCCTGAAATTCCGCCGGTGGCCAAGGTGTCGAAACATGTGCAAAAGGTAATAATTTTCAGAAAAAAAGCGCTTTGCTTCAGATAATTTATAACCGGGCGCAGCTACATAAAGTTATCTTTTGCCCTGCTATTGCATGCTAGTGTGCAAACACTTAATTTCCTGCCCTGCAAAATTTCTAACCTATACCTATACTGCTTTGTCGTCTGTATTTTATACCTACCTGCAACTGGGCTTTCATCATATTTTTAACCTGCAAGCCTACGACCATATGCTGTTCCTGTTTGCCCTGTGCGCCATTTATACCCTAAGCGACTGGCGGAAAGTAATTGCACTGGTTACCAGCTTTACCATCGGGCATTCCATTACGCTGGCACTTTCTACATTCAATATCATTCAATTCGATACCGGTCTGATTGAGTTCCTGATTCCGGTTACGATCTTCTTTACCTGCGTTACTAACTTTTTTAAACTGAAAGGCGCAGCCGGCAAGCAGCACACCATTTTTTCGCTGCACAACCTGATGGCTGTTTTCTTCGGACTAGTGCACGGCATGGGCTTCTCTAATTACCTGAAATCGCTGCTGGGCCGCAACTCCGGTACTTGGCTGCAACTGCTCGCATTTAACGTGGGCATCGAGTTGGGGCAGCTGCTGATCGTGTTTATACTTCTAATAGTGGCTTTCCTGATGCTGAACCTATTTAACGCCAAGCGCCGCGACTGGATCATGGTACTTTCAAGTGCGGCAGCCGGTATTTCCCTGATCCTGATGATGGAAACAAACATTTTTTAATACACCAACTATAGCCTTACACAAACTAAACTATAACCTAAACGCACCCCAGTTAAATGAAAAACCTACTTACAGGTTTGGTCTTTCTCGGTTTGGCTACAGCCCCTTTTGCGGCTATGGCCCAGAGCAACACCGATCAGTCTAAATTTAAACAGCTGCAGCAGGAGCTCCCTACGCCAAACACGTACCGCTCTGCATCGGGCGCACCGGGCCACCAGTACTGGCAGCAGCGCGCAGACTACAACATTAAAGTAGAGCTGAATGACGAGAACCAATCTATCACCGGCTCCGAAACCATTACCTACACCAATAACTCACCGGATGTACTAACCTACCTGTGGCTGCAGCTGGATCAGAATATCTTCGAGCCAAACTCCATGGCTAATTCTACACGCACGGGTACCCTGAACGGGCGTATGCCAGTACAGGCAGTAGAGTACATGGCACGCGAGGACTTTGATGGTGGCTTTAAAATAAAGTCGGTGAAAGATAAGAATGGCAAGGCGCTGAAGTTTACCATCAACAATACCATGATGCGGGTAGACCTGCCCGGTAATCTCAACCCGAAGCAGAGCTTTACTTTTACCATAGACTGGAACCACAACATTAACGACCAGCTCGTGCTGGATGGCCGCTCAGGCTACGAGTACTTCCCCGGCGATGGCAACTACCTCTACGAAATGGCCCAGTGGTTTCCGCGCATGGCTGTGTACGACGACGTGAATGGCTGGCAACACAAGCAGTTTTTAGGAAGCGGTGAGTTTGCCCTGCCTTTCGGCGACTATAAAGTAAGTATAACCGTACCTGCCGACCACATAGTTGGCGCAACTGGCGAGCTGCAGAATGCCAGCCAGGTACTTACCGCCACACAGCAAAAACGCTGGGCGCAGGCTGCCAAGTCCGACAAACCTATCGTTATAGTTACACAGGAGGAAGCTACCAAAGCAGAAAAGAGTAAAGCAAAAGGCAAGAAGACCTGGGTGTATGCTG
>DATBUF010000509.1:0-3263 GCA_036516435.1 Pontibacter sp. | reverse complement strand
CCCGCCACAAGTTATTGGACCTGATGGGCGACCTCGCCCTCATCGGAAGACCTATAAAAGGACAGATATTAGCGGCACGTCCGGGCCATGCTGCTAACGTAGCATTTGCCAAGCGTGTAAAAAGAGCTATCCAGGAGGCCTCCATCCAGAGCGTACCCGTGTACGACGAAAAGAAGCCGCCTGTAATGGATATCAACCAGATTACGGCAACGCTGCCGCACCGTTACCCCTTCCTCTTAATCGATAAAATCATTCACCTGGACGAAACGACAGTTACCGGCGTGAAGAATGTGACTATGAACGAGCCGTTCTTTCAGGGCCACTTCCCGGGGAACCCTATTCTGCCGGGTGTTATCCAGATTGAGGCGATGGCACAAACCGGGGGGATCCTGGTGCTGAACACCGTAGAGAATCCTGAAGATTACTGGACTTACTTCCTGGGTATAGACAAGTGCCGGTTTAAGCGAAAAGTTATTCCGGGAGATACAATCATCTTTAAATGTGAACTGCTGGCGCCAATTAAGCGCGGAATTGCTAAAATGTCTGGTCAGGCCTTTGTTGGCGGCCAGTTGGTAATGGAAGCAGAAATGTCGGCTAGTATAGTAAAGAAAGACGCATGAATCAGCCTTTAGCATACATACACCCGGAAGCAAAAATTGCCCATAACGTGGTGGTGGAGCCTTTCGCTACGATCTATAAAAACGTTGAGATTGGTGAAGGAACCTGGATCGGACCGAATGTAACCATCATGGAAGGCGCCCGCATCGGGAAGAACTGTAAAATATTTCCGGGAGCCGTTATTTCTTCTGTACCACAGGACCTGAAATTTGCCGGTGAAGAGACAACCGCCATCATCGGGGACAATACTGTGATCCGGGAGTGCGTAACCGTGAGCCGCGGAACTATAGACAAGATGCGTACCGTGGTAGGCAGCAACTGCCTGATTATGTCGTATGCCCACATTGCGCACGACTGTATAGTTGGGAACAACTGTATTGTAGTAAATGCGGTACAGATGGCCGGCCACGTAGAGATGGGAGACTTTGCCATTATAGGTGGCTCCAGTGCAGTACACCAGTTTGTGAAGATCGGGTCACATGCCATGATCTCGGGTGGATCGCTGGTGCGTAAAGATGTGCCGCCTTATGTGAAAGCTGCGCGCGAGCCGCTGACGTATGCTGGCATCAACTCTATTGGCCTGCGCCGCCGTGGTTTTACAAGCGAGCAGATCAACGAAATTCAGCAGCTGTACCGCATCCTGTTCATGAGCGGGAATAACAACACCGAAGCGCTGGACAAAATTGAGCTGGAGATGGCGCCAAGCAAAGAGCGGGACGAGATCCTGAACTTTGTGCGTAACTCCGGGCGCGGTATCATTAAAAGCTACCTCGGTAAAGATGCAAATTAGCCTAAGCAACTTAGGTAAACGATACAATTACGAGTGGATTTTCCGGAACCTGACTTACACATTTGAGTCAGGCACCGCCTATGCCATCTTAGGGCATAACGGTTCCGGTAAATCCACTCTTCTTACTGTTATATCTGGCCACAACCTGCATTCTGAGGGCGAGCTGAAATATAACCTGGCTGGCAAAGAAGTGCCGGTCGAGAAAATCTATAGTTCGTTGTCGTTAACGGCGCCGTACCTGGAGTTGGTAGAGGAGTTTACCCTGCAGGAGATGATCGACTTCCATACCCGCTTTAAGCCCCTGCGGCACAATCTGAATACACAGGACCTGATAGACCGGATGGGATTACAAAAGGCGAAGCTTAAGTTTGTGAAGGATTTCTCGTCGGGTATGAAGCAGCGCCTGAAGCTGGGGCTGGCTATTTACTCAGATACGGAGCTGCTGCTGCTGGATGAACCAACCACCAACCTGGACCAGGAAGGTGTAGCATGGTACCAGGAGCATGTGGGGCAGAACAAACAAAACCGCCTGATTATAGTTGGTTCTAACATACAGCACGAATACAGCTTCTGCGACCAGCACCTGCGCATCTCCGATTATCATGTAACACAGGGAAGACAGAAGGTATAAACCTGCCAAAATTGCCGGAGTAGCTATTACTTTTAAGGTAAGCTTTCTTAAATTTGCAACTATAACAAGCAGACACTATGGGAAGAGCATTTGAGTTTAGAAAAGCCCGCAAGTTCAAGCGCTGGGATAAGATGTCGAAGGCCTTTACGCGCCTCGGTAAAGAGATTGTAATGGCCGTGAAAGAGGCTGGCCCGAACCCGGAGACCAACGCCCGACTGCGTACAGCCATGCAAAACGCCAAAGGCGTGAACATGCCGAAGGACAGGGTAGAGGCTGCTATTAAGCGTGCATCGTCCAAAGAAGAAAAAGATTACGAAGAAATAGTATACGAAGGCTACGGCCCATACGGCATTGCCATATTGGTAGAAACCGCTACTGATAATATTAACCGTACTGTTGCCAACATGCGCGTTTACTTTTCGCGCGGTGGCGGAGCTTTAGGCAAAACCGGCTCTCTGGATTTTATCTTCACCCGCAAAGGTATTTTTAAGATTAACCCGGAAGGCCTGAACATTGAAGAACTGGAGCTGGAACTGATAGACGACGGCGCGGAAGACATTTACGAGCACGAAGGAGAGATTATAGTAGAGACTGCTTTCACCGACTTTGGCCAGATGCAGAAAGCACTGGAAGAAAAAGGCATTAACGTGATCAGTGCAGAACTACAGCGTATCCCGAATACCCGCACCGAACTGACAGATGAGCAGGCAGAGGAGATCGAAAACCTGATCGAGAAGATTGAAGAGGATGATGATGTGCAGGCTGTGTACCACAACATGACATAAGCATCCGAACTATAGTTTAACAAGAGAAGCTACCCCGCAAGGTAGCTTCTCTTGTTTGTAATCCATGCCACAAGTTACGCTCCGCTAAACTTGCCGTATGAAAAGTATCAACTCCCAAACTTTAATAATTCCAGGGATATAGTTCCGGCTCTTTGCTGCCACGCTGTTTCATGTGGAGCGGGTGCACGGCATCGGTTTCATCAAAGTACAGGAAGGCATCGTAGCGCTCTGGTATAACGGTGGGGACATAGTTGCCGAAAGCTTCAAACTTTGGGTCGTATACTACGCCAATAGCACGGTGGCCGATGCGGCGGTTTGCCAGGCCTTCTATATGCTTCAGGTCTTTACTTAGCAGCAGTTTATCTTCTTCGCTGATGCTGTGCAGTATTTCTTCCCAGCTGCCTTTCTGGGCCGGTGGCATTTCCATTCTCTGCATGGG
>DATBUF010000508.1:0-2171 GCA_036516435.1 Pontibacter sp. | reverse complement strand
TTTACAGACTGGCTTACTGTGATGTATGGGCTCCGGTATTCGTTTTATGCGGTATATGGCCCGGCGGATGTGTATAGTTACCAACCCGGCGAGCCCAAGAAAGAACGCACCATTACCGATACGCTCAACTATAGCCGCGGCGATGTGATAGAAACCTACCATGGGGCAGAACCACGTATTTCGGCAAGTATGCGCATCGGGCAGAACAGTGCTGTTAAGGTGGGTTATAACCGCAGCCGGCAGTACCTGCACCTTATTTCCAACACTACTACAGTTTCGCCCACCGATACCTGGAAGACCAGCAACACCTACATTAAGCCGCAGCTCGGCGATCAGGTAACGGTAGGCTATTTCCGCAATCTCCGTAAAAACCAGTTCGAGGCAGGTATAGAAGGCTATTACAAGCGCATCCAAAACATTCCGGACTATAAAAACGGTGCAGTACTGTACCTGAACAAAACGCTGGAGGCCGACCTGCTGGCAGGTAAAGGCCGGGCGTATGGCATCGAAACCAGCGTTAGTAAAGTAAGCGGCCGCCTGACGGGCTTTGTGAACTATACCTACTCACGTACCGAGTTGTCGGTGGCAGGGCCAACTGAAGAAGAAACTATAAACAACGGAAAATATTATCCTGCCAGCTACGACAAACCCCATACCCTGAACCTGGTCAGTAGTTATGAGCTGAACAAACGCCTGGTTGCCTCCATTAATTTTACCTATAGTACAGGTCGCCCCATTACAGCACCGGTGTCGCATTACGTGATAGGGGATTATGTAGTGCCCAACTATGGCGAACGGAACGCCTACCGCATTCCGGATTACCACCGCCTGGATATTTCGCTGGCCATACTCCCGAACAAAGACAGGAACAAGCGCTGGGAAGGCACCTGGAATATTGCCGTTTATAACCTGTATGGACGTAAAAACCCTTACTCGGTGTTCTTTAAACAAGTATATGGTGCACCGCCTCGGGCTTACCAGTTGGCGGTGGTAGGCGTGCCATTGCCATCCATTTCCTACGACTTTAAATTCAGATAATGCCCTATGAAAAGCCTGTTCCTGCCCTGTGTTTTACTGGTGTTGCTGCTCAGCTATAGTTGCGTAGACCCGTTAGAGTTGAAGATTGATGACAATGCGCAGCAGCTGGTGGTGGATGGCATGATCACAGATGAGGCGGGGCCTTACACCGTGCGCCTGAGCCGGAGCAAACCCTATGCTACCTACCACGACAACTGGAGTACTGCTGAAACCGGGGCGCAGGTAACTATAGCCGATGATAAAGGAAACCAGGAAACCCTGCAGGAGGCAGAACCCGGCCTGTACCAGACCAGCTCCGAGGGCATTAAAGGCCAGGTCGGGAACACTTATGTTCTTACCATCACGACTAAAAACGGCGAACGCTACACCTCTGCCCCGGAAACTATAGCACCTGTGCCAACTATAGATAACCTGTATTTTGAGGTACGGCCGCAACTGATGCTGAATGATGAAGATGTGGTACAGACCGTGTATGTTGCCAATGTGCTGCTGGATACGAAAGACCCGGCTGCTCAGAAGAACTATTACATGTGGCAATGGCAGGGCACCTTCAGGGTGAGTACACAGCCCTGGGATTACTCGGAAAAGGTGCGAGGCGTGCGCGTGCCAATGCCAAAAGACTGCTGCGAAATCTGCTGGGTAACGGCCAATACCAACCGCGTAAACGTAACAGACGACCGGCTGCTGAATGGCGGCAACCTGAAACATCACCTCGTTACTCAAATACCCGTTATTCCGCAAACCTTTGGGTTTAAGTATCACATGGAGGTAAAACAACTTTCCGTTTCAGAGGCCGCTTTTGATTACTGGAACATGCTGAAGACACAAATAGAAACAGGCGGAAGCATACAGGACCCGCCACCTGCCATCGTGATTGGTAACATTACAAGTGTAACAAACCCGGAGCAGCGCGCACTCGGCTTTTTTGGTGCATCGGCAGTTACGAAGCAATCCATATTTATCCTGCGCGAGGAGCTGGGAATACCAGTCGGTGCTTACGTTATGCCTGATGATTGCCGCGTACTTTCCAACAGCACCACCGTGCAACCTGATTTCTGGTAAATTTTAGCGACTACTAATCTTGGCAAGAGTAAACAGCCTCATGAAGCTAATAAAAGACAACTAAAGCGCTT
>DATBUF010000507.1:0-2336 GCA_036516435.1 Pontibacter sp. | reverse complement strand
TAATAAACGGAGATGGTGTTTCTTCTACCAGTTTCTGATGGCGGCGCTGGATGGAGCAGTCACGCTCCGAAAGGTGTGCTACGTTTCCGTACTGGTCGCCGATCAGCTGGAATTCGATGTGGCGCGGTTCTTCAATAAACTTCTCCAAGTACAGGCCATCGTTTCCAAATGCAGCAGCAGCTTCTGTGCGGGCATCTTTCCAGGCTTTCTCAAACTCAGACTCATTCTTGATGATACGCATACCACGACCACCACCACCTGCAGTAGCTTTGATAATTACCGGGTACTTTATCTTTTTAGCAAGCTTTATACCTTCTTCTATATTTTTCAGAAGTCCGTCTGAGCCTGGTATAGTTGGTACACCTGCTTTTTTCATAGTGTCCTTTGCCGATGATTTATCACCCATCTGGTTGATCATCTCGGGAGAGGCACCAATAAACTTGATATTGTTCTCAGCACAGATGCGTGAAAATTCTGCGTTCTCAGAAAGGAAGCCATACCCTGGGTGTATCGCATCGGCATTCGTGATCTCGGCAGCTGCAATAATGTGCGGTATGTTCAGGTAAGACTGTGAGCTGGGAGCTGGTCCGATGCAAACAGCCTCGTCGGCAAAACGCACGTGCAAGCTTTCCTTATCGGCTGTAGAGTAGACGGCCACCGTTTTAATGCCCATCTCTTTGCACGTACGGATGATGCGCAGCGCAATCTCGCCCCGGTTGGCAATTAATATTTTCTTAAACATTGTGTTAATGTGCTAATTTAGAAATGTGCTAATGAGCTAATGAGTGGTTATAAAGTAATGTGCTAATGTTTAATAATTAAGTCAGAGAGCATTCTTGCAAGCACTTATTAATTATAACATTAGCACATTAACTAATTAGCAAATTAGCTAGGGTCTACCAGGAACAATGGCTGATCGTATTCAACTGGCGTGGCGTTATCTACCAGCACCTTTACAATCTTACCCGATACTTCAGACTCAATCTCGTTGAACAGCTTCATGGCCTCAATGATACAGATCACCTGCCCTTTTTTCACTTCATCACCCACATTCACGAAAATAGGAGCTTCAGGGCTTGACGCGCGGTAGAACGTACCGATCATCGGCGCTTTGATGGCAACATACTTGCTGTCATCGGATACAGCCGGAGCAGCAGGTGTTGCTGGCGCAGTTGCAGGAGCCGGGGCAGCCTGCGGCGCAGCAGCAACCGGAGCTGGTGCAGCTACAGGAGCGGAAGGCTCGCTGTAATACTTCACTTTCTGGTTTGGCTCACGCTGTACCGATATCTTAAACTCTTCTGTTTCGATGTTGACTTTGTTCAGGCCGGATTTGGCGATGAAGTCGATAAGGTCCTGGATTTCTTTAGCTTTCATGTGTTATTTTACTCTCTCTGCGTAAGAATAAGTACGAGTGTCTACTTTAATTTTTTCGTCCTGCCCGATGAACAATGGTACTTGAATAGTAGCACCAGTTTCTACGATGGCAGGTTTTGAAGCATTGGTGGCTGTATCGCCTTTAATACCTGGTTCTGTATACGTAATAGTAAGCTCTACAAAAGGAGGGATCTCGCAGGTTAGCGGAGATTCTGTTTCAGCATGGAAAAGGATGGTTACTTCCTGGCCTTCTTTCATCAGGTCAGCGAAAGGTACCATCGTCTCTGGCAGGGCAACCTGCTCAAAGGTATTCATATCCATAAAGTTATAGCCCATGTCGTCTTTGAAAATGAACTGGTGCGGGCGCTGCTCTACGCGTGCAGTAGTTATTTTGTGGCCTGCCGGAAAGGTGTTCTCAAGTGTTCTGCCGGTTCGCACACTGCGCATCTTGGTTCTTACGAAGGCAGGGCCTTTGCCTGGCTTTACGTGCTGGAATTCTGTTACCTGGTACAGGTCGTTGTTAATCTCAATTACAACGCCGTTTTTTATATCAGCTGTAGTTGCCATAGAGTTTTCTGAATCGAGTTGTATTAAATAAGACGATAAAAGTATAGCGCAAAACTATGTTCTGCAAGCAAAGTTAGTTAATAAGACCGAAATGTTAGTAATAACTATACGTTTTCATGCCACTAGTCAGTCAGTGTAAATACCAATATAGCTTGGTGCGTTTGCTATAGTTGCGTCAGTTTGCCTGTATACAGCGGCAGAACAGCAGGTAGAATTGACAAAAGCGGCTGTCCGGCCGCTTTTGCTTTTTGTGGTAACTGGTATGTTTATTTCGGATCGTAAGCCCACTTCAGGTAAATGGCACCCCAGGTAAAACCGCCACCGAAGGCTGCCAGTACCAGGTTGTCGCCTTTCTTTAGTTGGCTCTCGTACTCCCACAGGCAAAGCGGAATAGT
>DATBUF010000506.1:0-12252 GCA_036516435.1 Pontibacter sp. | reverse complement strand
TAACTTTTGGTAGTTGCATATACTATACGCAGGTACGCCGATTGCTCAATTAAATAAATCCAGGTACGGCAGGCAGAGGCGGCGTAAACTATAGCCGGGGCCGAATGTACCAACTATAGTTCTGCCCGCTTACCTGTTCTGTGTCTACTGATTCCTAAACTATAGTTCATTTCTATAGTTGCTTACCTTACTACAACGGTGCCTGCACCATGGTAACTATGGTATTCTGCATTGTACATGGCGTCTGCCCCAACCGGCCCTAGCTGGAAGGTGCCTTTCGATACAGCCCGCACCTGATAGAAGAAGTACTGTAGTTTAGGCAGCGCACTTGCATAAATATTGATCCGGTCGTCTCTGATGTCGGTGTAATCCGGGGTGGCAGGCTGCAGCTTCTGTATCCAGCTAAACTCCCGCTCGGTCATCAGGCGTGGGTTCTCGATCTCAAAGCCAGCCGGCAACATGTCTGTGATGGCTACATTGGGTATTGTTCTGCCATCCAGCGACTGCAGCGCAATCCGCACAATTATCAGGTCATTCTGTTTAAAGGTATTATCTGTGATCTCTTTTCCATCGCGGTTAAAGAAAGTTTTACGCACCTGCATAAAATTGTCTTCCTGGTTATACTGCCCGCTTTTACTAATGCCTTCTACTTCCCGGAAGTAATATAAGGTACCGCTACCCGTGTTACGGACAGAGAGGGTGCCATTCTTTAGCTGATCATCCAGAACAAGATCCTTATCGCTGTATTTTGCGACTACTTTGCCGTTCTGGTATACTTCGGCAGTACTGGTACCTGCACTGCGGCTTGCCAGTTTGCCTAGCGCCATTAAAGCAAAGGCGCGCTCCTGGGTGTTGTACCAGCGCTTCGAGCGTAGCTCATCCGATAAGTGTCTGGCCAGTGTTGTTACCTGCGCATTCTCCGGGTCAGCCTCCAGCAAACTGTTCAGCGAAATGGCCATATCCCGGACAGGAGAGTAGAAGCTGCCACCAAGCGCTCTTACCGAAGTCTCGGAGGAGAAGGAGCGGGGTAGTAGTTGGTTGAAGCTTTCGCGCCGGCCACTGATGCCATAAGCACCTGCCAGCAGGTAGCGGCTATCCAGGGAAAGAAGCTCCGGCTTGGATTTATAGTAATTCATGGTAGCCCAGTCTGGTTTACCGGCTATGCTCAACACATAAAGCGAGTAGGCAGTCTCGCGCAGCGCTACAAATTTGCTTTGCAACTTACGGCTGGCGTTGTAGTAGCGGTATTCTTCCATGCCTTTGCCTTTTACCTTACGCTGCAGATAGGTGAGGGCTTTGTCCAGCACCTGCTGCGAAACAGGGTAGCCGGCTTTCTGTGCTTCCAGCAGAAAGTGCACGCCATAGGCGGTGCTCCACCAGTCTGTGTCCGGGGCGCCGGGCCAGTAGGTAAACCCGCCATCGTATTGCTGCATCAGTTCTATTTTTGTAATAGCCTCCTGAACCAGGTACGCTGGGTTATAGTTTCGGCTCTTTTGTGTTTGCTGCAGCGACCGGGCAAGGTCTGTAAAATATAGCAGCGGGAAAGCCGTAGAGGTAGTTTGCTCAAGACAGCCATGCGGGTAGCGTAGCAGGAACGTAATGTCGTCGGTAAACTGTGCTAACGGCGAATTGCTTATCACCAGCTTACCCGCTACTGAAGAAGGTATAAAATCATTTGTGAGCTGGAGGCTGGCCGTACTACCGGCTTTTATAGTTCCGGCTGCTGTAATTTTAGCCAGTGGTGCAGCTGGCCTGATCGTAAGATCAGTGTTATTGCTGAACTGCTCGCCCAGGGCATTTACCACCACCCTTACTTTTGCCTGACCTATAGTTGGAGTGGCTACCAGTTTGTAGGTAACCTGTGCTTCAGCATTCGGACCTATAGTGGCTGACCTGCTAGTTGCACCTACTACGCGCAATGGCCCTGTTACAGTGATGCTGCTGTTAGCCGTTGCTTTTTTGGTGGTGGTATTGCTCAAGGTTACAGGTACCAGTAAAGTGTCGTTCGGGCTCATAAAACGGGGCAGCGCCGTACTGATAACTACCGGGTCTGACACGCGCATCATTTTATCCGCAGCTCCGAAAGCACTGCCTTTGTAGGCCACCGCCATAATGCGCAGCGATCCTGAGAACTCCGGTATTCTGGCATTCACTATAGCTTCGCCGTTGCTGTTGGCTTTTAACTGCCCGCTCCAGAGCGATATAAGTTTCACCCGCTTGGATGTAAGAGGATTGATACGCTTTTCCAGATCATAGCCATCGCCACCTACACTAGAACGGCTGCCGCCCAGCTCCGGGAACAGGTAAGGGTACAGGTCGTATGCCTCTACTTCCAGGGCGCGTTTCTGGTAAAAATAATGGTGCGGATCAGGAGTCTTATAGTCTTTTAGTTGCAGAATGCCTTCATCTACTACTGCTACTGTTACCTCTGCGTGAGGCGCCGTTTTCACTTTTATCTGCTGTAGCTTGTTAGACCGCGAAACTTCGGGAGCCGTTATAGTTACATCCAGCTTTGTTTTTTTATCTGTTACAGTTACCGGCTTAAACCCGCGTGCTATAGTGAGCGGCATGCGGTTGTCTTTTACCTGCCGCAGGGCAGTAGCTGTTATGTACATGGCTGGTAAATGTTCGCCAACTATAGGCAGCGTGAGTGAGGCCGCTTTTTTATCGGTTTTCAGGTAATAGTAACTGAGTACTTTGTCCTGCTCTACTGTTACCAGAATTTTACCTGCAAAGGGAGATTTAAACAGCACTTTGGCCTTGTCACCGACCTGGTAGCTTTCCTTGTCCAACGCGATGGCTACTTCGCCTTCGGTGTTTACTTCAAAGGAGGTGCTTTCGGTATCGCCCCAGCCGTAGGCATAAAATTCCTGTGCTACATAGTTATAAGCGCCCGGGCGCATGATACGCAGCTCGTACTCGCCGGAGGTAACCGGTGTAAAATCGAACGTTGCGCCGCCGGCAGGTATTGCTATCGTTTTACTCATGACTACATTCTCTCGGCGTTGTGAGTTATAGTTGTAGTTTTCGGAGTGGCGTTCTATTACAGACTCGTAAGTGTAGCGTACCAGTTGCACCTGTGCTACGGCCGGTACAGGGGCACCGCTGTAGTTCAGCGTCAGAAGCGGAATATGCAGCGGGCGCCGGGTGCTTACGTACCTGTCGAACTGCCGGATGCCATAGTACACCTGTTGTGTGCTTACATCAAATTTGTTCAGCCTGTTCACCGGCCTACCTGTTTCATCAAACACGGTGGTATACACTGAGCCATCCAGCAAGCCTATGTCCTGGTAGCCGGTAAGTTCAAATGCTTCCTGTGCTTTGCCTTGTGCATTGGTCTGCCCCTGGCGCACACTGCTTTGTATGGCTATGGAGCCGGATGTTTTAATATCAAAACTATAGTCCGGGTAGTTGTTGGGCAGGAAAGCCTTCTTTTTAAGATTAAGCTGTACTTCATAGCTGCGGTTGGCAGCAGGTGGTCCAAACAGGTTCTGTGCGGTCAGGCCAACTGTTAAGCGGTCGCCGGGTACATAGGTGGTTTTGTTGAGCTTGGCGGTTACTTTCAGGCGGTCGGGCATAAACTCTTCCACGCCTATTTTGGTGGAGTTCAGCAGCACGTCGTTACCGGAGTACACTTCTATAGTATAGGTACCGGTTACAGTAGCTGTAGTGAGTATGAATTTTGCATCCAGAGCGCCTTCTTTGTTTAGCTTACCTTTTATGCTGCGGTATTCTTTGCCATTCGGGAGCAGCAACTTTATTTTGACAGGCAGGCCATCTACCGTTTTCCAGGATGGAGTGCGTACGATGGTGTTTACATGCACAGTGTCGCCGGGGCGGTAGAGGTCACGGTCGCCGTAGATGTAGGCATCGTAATGCAGGTCGCCCAGCCGCTTGCCACCTACATCAAAACGCGAAGTGTTTACCTCTGTCTGGCTGTAAGGCATATAGTTAAAGTCCTGACCCTGCCGGGCCGTTATCAGCCCCATTTTAAAGTCCGGTGCCGTTTTGCTGATGTTGGTAAAACGCGCTACGCCGTCTTTATCTGTAGTAGCTTTGTGAATGACTTGGTTGTTGGTGCTGATAAATCGGATTTCCACTCCTTCCAGTGTAGTAGCATTCCGGATGGAATTGGCAAATACCACCACGTCATCCTTGCCCTGTTTCGCGATCAGGCCTATATCTGATACTGAAATAATTTTGGAGTCTCTGAGCCAGCTCTTTTCTGCACTGGAAATGGTGAGCACATACAAGCCTTTAAACTGGCTGTCGAAGTCCAGGTCATCCAGGTCGAGGTGGAGCAGGCGTGAGCTGCCCTGTTTGCGGAGGCTCTTGGTATCGTACTCACGTTCAAAAATGATGTTACCGGTATTGTCGTTCACATCATAGTAAGTGCTTTCATAATATTCTTCCGCTTCCTCGTCGTAATGGCCATCGTATAGTTTGCCATCCTGCAGGTAACGGAGGATGTTGTTCTCGTACACTTTGCCGATGCTAACCTTTATGCGGGGCACCTGCACCAGGTGGAGGGCAATGTCCCGGCTGCCCTTGCTGCTCAGGTAAATACTTTTCTGGTTGGCAAACGATACGGTAGGCTGCAACGACTCGAACGTAACCGGGTGCCTGTAAGCCTTGCCCAGTTCCTTACCGGCCACACCGGCCAGGTTTCCGTTTATAGTTAGCGTATAGTTTTCCTGCCCCGAGAAGTTACCTTTCAGTACAAAGCCATGCTCTAAACGCTCTACCGAAAACTCCCGGCGGGGTTCTATGCTGATCAGGCTGTGCAGGTCAGGGTTTGTAACAGGCTGCGTGGTAAAAACATAAATCCGCTCCTGGCCCTCTTCAAATGCGGTGCTTACTTCTGCTACCTGCATGCGCTGGCGGCTGGGCAGTTGTAGTTCTTTCTCCAGTGTCTGGGGTGTCTGGTAGGTGCTGCCCGGCATGGTCAGGCCTTTGGCTATAGTTAGCCGGATGGGGATGGCATTTTCGGTAGCCTGGTTTACACGTTTCAGTCGCACGGCAATGCTCTCGCTGCTGTTGCTGAGCACTTCTACCGGCAACTCTGAGCTGCCCTGGTGCACGCGCAGGTTTTCGCGCAAGGCCTGCAGGTTTACGGGGTAGTTAAAGTATAGCAGCAGGTTGCCTTCCAGTTCTGTGGGGTTGTTCTCGTTCAGGGTCCAGAAGGTGCTGGTTTTGGTGAGCGCCAGGTAGGGCGTATGAAAAGTAAATCCCTGCCCGGATGGGATCTTATACTTCTTCTTGCTGTGGAGCAATAGTCTATCAGTCAGTTCTGCCTGGTAATCGGTGCTTGGTGCAAAAGGTTTGGTAGGGGAGAAGACAAGCTCATCCGGCGCGGTCCATTTAAACTGGCCGGGTACAGCAGGCCGGAAGCTGATATAAGGAATGGTGTCCCACTGGTTCAGCAGCGAATCAGGCATCAGGTCCTTATCAAATTTAAAAACCAGGTTCTGTTCGCGGGCTATCTGCTGTTCAAAGTTCCGGCTTTTAAGTAGCAGTTCGTCGCTGTTGCTTTTACAGCCGGCTATAAAAGCTGCGAAAAGAATAAGCCAGGTGGCTGTACGTAAACAGGTGGGAGCTTTTTTCATGAGGTTGGAAGAGATATGGCGCTTGTATATGGTTTAAAGATAGAAAATGTTTGTCTAAAAAAAGAAAGTGCTACCACCAACTATAAATATGGCACGCCAATTGCAACTACCTTCTGCAGTTGCGTATAAAGTTTTTAACTAAAAAATTGATGTTATGAAAAAGGTAATCAGTTTAGCTTTAAGCCTGGTGTTAATGGTTGCATTAGTATTCAGCGCATCAGCTCAGACAAAAGAACGTAAGGGCTGGAGCCCGCAGGCAAAAGGTGCAGTTATTGGTGGCGCTACAGGTGCTGCTGCTGGTGCTATCATACACAAGCGTAACCGTGCAGTTGGCGGTGTTGTAGGTGGTGTTGTTGGTGCGGGCGCAGGCTATGGCGTTGGTAAAATAATCGATAACAAGCAGAAAAAGCAGGAAGCTGAGCGTATTGCGGCAGCTAACAGAGCAGCAGCAGCTAACAGAGCAGCCAATGCAAGACTTGCACGTTCTTCCAGTAAGAAGGCGGCAGCCCCGGCAGCAGCTACAGCAGCTCCTACCAATGCATTAGCAGCCTCACAGCCTGCTATGGCGTATGGCAATGCTAACTCTATGGCTTACCTGGCAAACAACATGTTCCTGCCAAACCCATATTTTGGTGACACCGACAAGCCATACCATACTTCTGAATACAGAAGAAAGAGCTGGTAATACATCTCCAAACTATAAAAAAAGACCAGGCTGTTTTGTCTGGTTTTTTTTATATCCGTATAAGCCGTAAAAACAAGTATTAGAATTTAACTATACATTAAACGACAAACGTATGAGATCCTTCCTTATAATGGTATGTATGGCATTTTTGCTGGCCTCCTGCAAACAGACTGATAACAGCAAAGTTGTAGAGGACCTGAACAAAGAGTTTATCGATGCCTGGAATGATAAGAACGAGAAGAAACTCGAAGACATGATGGCTGAAGACGTAGACTTTGTGCAGGGTGAAATCCACTATAGTGGCAAGTCCGAGGTATCCAGAAAATGGGTGAGAGAAACCATCGCAACTATAGATGACCTTCGTCTGGATGTGATCAGTTCCGGGATAGACGACAATATAGCTTATCAGGCAGGTACATTTAGAGTAGATGTGTTGCCTGAGGCTCCGGGCGAGCCGGGCGGCGAGGGTGAAGGTAACTTTATGCTGCTCTGGAAAAAAGGTGAAGATGGTGCCTGGAAACTGAGCTACGCCCAACTTGAAGACCTGCCGGTGCAGGCAAAGCTACGCTAAGGTTAAGTAAACTATAGCAACAGGAGCCGCTGGTTATAAAATCAGTGGCTCTTCTGTTTTAGGAGCCCAACTATAGAAATCCGGATAAGCAGTATAGAAATATGGCTGAGTTTTCTCAACAGATGTTGCTTAAAGCTGATTAGAATCAGGAGTTTAGGTAAACAAAAAAGCCTGCCGGATGTACCAGCAGGCTTTTGTTGTAGCGGGGAGCAGAATCGAACTGCCGACCTTAGGGTTATGAATCCTACGCTCTAACCATCTGAGCTACCCCGCCGAATTGTGGTGCAAATGTAGGTAAAAGTTTTAATACCGCACAATAGCTACGTCAGAAAAAAAATATTTTATTTTCGATATATTAATAGAATCAAAAAATAACCCTATACTTACTCAATCACATACTATTACCAGCTATGATCAAATCTACAAAAACAAAGTTCGTTACAGAATACCCGGTCAATGCCTCCTCCCGGTTGCTGTATCCGTACCTGAGTACAGCCAGTGGGCTATCACAGTGGTTCTGCGACGACGTAAAGGTAGAGCAAACAAAGGTATTTAATTTTATTTGGGATGGTGCCAGCCATTATGCTGAAATGACCGGCTACCGCACCAATCGTTCTGTGCGTTTCGTGTTCCTGGATAATAATGGCAATCACGTGCAGGACCCTGCCTACATTGATTTCTCCATCGAAACAAGCGAGCTTACGCAGGAGCAGTTTCTGAAAGTAGTAGATTACTCTGATGAGGATGATGTAGAGGAACTAACCGAACTATGGGATAACCTGATGCAGAACCTGAGAGAAATAGTAGGGGGGTAGCATACCGTCTGGTTCTGCTGCGTATCTTTGCACGTTTTTTGGGGCATACGCGTTACATGGTATGCTCTTGGCCTTGCAAGGCCGCTGTGGTTTAATTGCTCTCATGAAGAAATTAGATAAGCTTATAATACGGTCGTTTCTTGGCCCGTTTGTTTTAACTTTTGCTGTTGTTGAGTTTATCCTGCTTACCCAGTATATGCTCAAGTACCTGGATGAGCTGCTTGGCAAAGACCTGGGTGCCGGTATATTTGGTGAGCTGCTTTTTTACTTTAGCCTGAACATGGCGCCCGTAGCGTTGCCGCTGGCGGTGCTGCTCTCGGCCCTGATGACTTTCGGTACCCTGGGCGAACACCACGAACTAACCGCCATCAAAACCTCTGGTATTGCATTGCCCCGTATTCTTCGGCCTGTCCTGCTTTTTGCAACTGTTTTGGCAGTAGGTGCTTTCTTTTTTAATAACTACATAGTGCCTCGTGCCAACCTGAAAGCCTATAGTTTGCTCTGGGACATCCGGCAGACGAAGCCTACCATGAACTTTAAGGAAGGTGCCTTTTATAATGGATTGCCCGGCTATAGTATCAAAATAAACGAAAAGCTGGGCGACGGCGGTATTGTGCGAGGGGTGATGATTTACGACCATACACAGGGAGGCAATAACACCCGCGTGATCCTGGCCGACTCGGGGCGCATGACCACTGAGCATAACGATGCTTACCTGGTGCTGAAACTATACGACGGTAATATCTATGTGAACCAGAACGACGGCACTTTCCGCAGTTCGGACGAGCAGTTTGTAAGGCAGCGTTTTGATGAAAGCAAGATCATGTTCAGCCTTTCTTCTTTTGACCTGAGCCGCACCCGCGAAGAGTACTTTGCGGAAAACAAGATGATGAAGAACATAGACCAGCTTCATGTGGTTACCGATTCGCTGCAGACCCTGGCTATGAAAGAACAGGACAAATACCTGAGCAATGTAGATCCATTCTACATGTACCTGAATGTAGATACTACCCGTCAGAAATACAGTGGCAGGCCCAACATCAGCGATGAAATTGATGTAGCGTTGCCAGAGGTCGATGCCACAACACTGGTCATGGCTAAAAATAAAGCACGTAACATCAAGAGTTTTACGGCCGGCTACATCGAGCGCCTGAACAGCACCGTACGCGAGGCAAATAACTTTGAGATTGAGATCTGGAAAAAGTATACCCAATCGGCCAGCATCCTGATTATGTTCCTGATCGGTGCGCCACTGGGGGCTATTATTAAGAAGGGTGGGCTGGGAGTTCCTGTGATCATTTCGATCATCTTCTTTATTGTGATGTATGTGCTTTCTATACTTGGCGAGAAGTGGGCGCGCGAGGGGTTGTTACCGGTGCCGGTAGGGATGTGGGCTTCCAATGCCATCCTGCTGCCGATTGGTTTGTTCTTCCTGTACCAGGCCCGCCACGACTCCAGCTTGCTGGAGATAGATTTCTGGCGCAAATTAATGGCACGGCTCCGGCGCAACAAATTACAACTATAGCTAAAATAGAGCAGCTAAATAGTTTTTGATTAAATAATTTTTATATATCTTTGCGGCTTATACGGCAATCTCTATTGATAAAAACAGATTGATATTTTATACAAATGAAATTAACTACTGAAGCGAAACAAGAAATTTTCGAAAAACACGGCCTGGCAAAGACTAAGACCGACACTGGTTCTGCTGAGTCTCAGATCGCGCTTTTCACTACTCGGATCTCAGATCTGACTGAGCACCTGAAAACTCACAACAAAGATTTCAGCACCCGCCTGGGCCTTCTGAAACTGGTAGGTAAAAGAAGAAGATTGCTTAACTACCTTCAGAAAAACGATATTGAAAGATACAGAGCGATCATCAGCGAGCTGGGTATCAGAAAATAAACTATATGGGATAGGGAATTCACAAAGCGGATTCCCTAATCTTTTTTATAACACCCCTTTCTTTTGCCAGTACCCCCTGACAGTGGCCGCAATGGGCAGCCCTGTTTTTTGATGCTAAAAAAATATTGAAGATGTCTGTAAACGCGATTAACAAAACGATCTTTCTTCCGGATGGCCGGGAGATAACTATTGAAACTGGTAAATTAGCCAAACAAGCCGACGGCTCTGTTGTGGTGAAAATGGGAAACACCATGCTGCTTGCTGCAGTGGTTTCCAATAAAGAGGCACGCGAAGGTGTAGACTTCCTGCCGCTGTCTGTTGACTATCAGGAGAAGTTCGCTTCATCCGGTAAAATCCCAGGCGGTTTCCTGAAGAGAGAAGCCCGCCTTTCTGATTATGAAATACTTGTGTCCCGCCTGGTTGACCGTGTGCTGCGTCCGCTGTTCCCGGAAGATTACCATGCTGAAACACAAATGACTATAAACCTGATCTCTGCTGATACAGAGATTATGCCGGATGCCTTAGCTGCCCTGGCTGCCTCTGCTGCACTGGCGGTATCTGATATTCCGTTCAATGGTCCGATCTCTGAGGTGCGTGTAGCCCGTATTGATGGCCAGCTGGTTATCAACCCGGGTACTTCTGATCTGCAGCGCGCTGACATTGATATGATGGTAGGTGCCTCTATGGACAGTGTAGTGATGGTGGAAGGCGAAATGAATGAAGTTTCTGAAGCAGAAATGCTGGAAGCTATCCGATTTGCCCACGAAGCGATTAAAGTACAATGCCAGGCGCAGCTGGAACTTGCCGAGATGGTAGGCAAGCTGCAGAAGCGTACGTACTCGCACGAGACACACGACGAAGAACTTCGCCAGAGAGTGTACGATGCTACTTATGCTAAAGCATACGAAGTAGCAAGACGCGGCAGAGCCAACAAAACTGAACGCAAAGAAGGCTTTGCAGCTGTGCTGGAAGAGTTTGTTGCATCGCTTGGCGAAGAGCACGGATATGATATGACGCTGATCAAAACCTACTACCACGATGTGGAGAAGGAAGCAGTACGTAACATGATCCTGGATGAGCGCGTGCGCCTGGATGGCCGTAAGCTGGACGAAATTCGTCCGATCTGGTCTGAGGTAAACTACCTGCCGGCTACACACGGTTCCGCCATCTTTACACGTGGTGAAACACAGTCATTAACTACCGTAACCCTGGGTACCAAGCTGGACGAGCAGATGATCGACAGCGCAATGGTTTCAGGTTATAACAAGTTTTTATTACACTATAACTTCCCGGCATTCTCTACCGGTGAGGTGAAGCCAAACAGAGGTCCGGGCCGTCGTGAAATCGGTCATGGTAACCTGGCTTTAAGAGCCCTGAAGAAGGTGTTGCCGCCAGATGCAGAAAACCCTTACACGATCCGTGTTGTTTCTGATATCCTGGAGTCTAACGGTTCTTCATCTATGGCTACCGTTTGTGCCGGCTCGCTGGCGCTGATGGATGCTGGTGTGCCTGTTAAAGGTGGTGTATCCGGTATTGCCATGGGCCTTATTACAGATGAGAAAACAGGTAAATTCGCTGTTCTTTCAGATATCTTAGGTGATGAAGACCACCTGGGCGACATGGACTTTAAAGTAGCTGGTACAAAAGATGGTATCACTGCTTGCCAGATGGACATTAAAGTACAGGGCTTGTCTTACGATGTGCTTTCACAGGCATTGGAACAGGCAAGAGGCGGTCGTTTGCACATCCTGAATGAGATGTCGAAGACGCTTTCTGCTCCGAACGCTGACTACAAGCCACATACACCACGTTCATTTAACATGGTGATCGACAAGGAGTTCATCGGTGCTGTTATCGGACCAGGTGGTAAGGTAATCCAGCAGATCCAGAAAGATACCGGAGCTACGATCATCATCGAAGAGAAGAACGAGAAAGGCCACGTTAACATTTTTGCCAGCGACCAGGATTCTATGAGCAGTGCTGTGTCTAAGATCAAAGCGATTGTAGCACAACCTGAAATCGGAGAGGTTTACATTGGTAAGGTAAAATCTATCCAGCCTTACGGTGCTTTCGTTGAGTTTATGGCAGGTAAAGATGGTCTGCTTCATATCTCTGAGATCAAACACGAGCGCGTGGAGACAATGGATGGCGTGCTGGAAGTAGGCGAAGAGGTAAAAGTGAAGCTGATTGATGTAGACAAGAAAACGGGCAAGTTCAAGCTGTCCCGTAAGGCTACATTGCCTAAGCCTGAGGCTCCTAAGCAGGATCAGTAATCTTATAGAAGGCTCCTGATGCTGCGCGGCCTGGCTGTAGCAGTATCAGGAGCTTTTAATTTTTGGGTGTACGCGTACAGGTTCTTGATTTTATTCGTAATATATAAGAACTTTGCGCGATTTTCTGATGTTACCACACCGGGCCCGAATTAAAAATTTCACATTTTTGCATTAACAATATACTCTGATGAGACAACTCAAGATAAGCAAACAGATTACTAATCGCGAAAGCCAGTCGCTTGATAAGTATTTACAGGAGATTGGTAAAGTAGATTTGCTTACACCGGACGAGGAGGTGTCGTTAGCACAGAGAATCAAAGAGGGAGATCAGTTTGCACTTGAGAAGCTTACAAAGGCCAACCTGCGTTTCGTGGTTTCTGTAGCTAAACAGTACCAG
>DATBUF010000505.1:0-4448 GCA_036516435.1 Pontibacter sp. | reverse complement strand
AACTCAACTGGCACGGAGGGCCAAACTATAGCCGGCTACGGTAAGGGTCTGTAACTATAGAAACTATAGTTGTAAATACGTCGAAACCCTAATCCTGAAAATCTGCTAATCCTGAACATCCTGATTCTGACAAAAGACGTTGATGGGTAAACTGTAACTATAGAACTATACCTTCAACTATAGCAACAGCAGCAATTCCCCTCCCGGGAGGGGCAGGGGTGGGTTATAGTGCCGCAACTTAAGTCATAGACAAATTCAGAAAGTCCATTAAATCACCATCAACCTTGGTTCAGACAAACTATAGCAACAACCTAATTCCGCTACACTTCTGAATCCTGTAAATCCTGATTCTGACAATCCATCATTAAGCTTGCAGTTCAGACAAAAAAAGCCCTCCGTTTCCGAAGGGCTTCTGATTATGCGTTGGCTTTCATTTTTACTTTCGCAGGTTTGAGCTTGATGATGCTCAGCTTGTTCAACGTCCAGATTACCGGCCAGGTGGGGTCTACTTCCCACCACTTTACACCGAAATTCACGCGGTTAGGTAACTTGTGGTGGTTGTTCTGGAACAGTTCGCCTCCTGTTAAAAAGTCGAAGAACAGGGAATTTCTTGATTTGTCGTTGTTGTCAAAATTCTGGTAGCCATACTTGTGGCCGCTCCAGTTTACAATAGCACCATGTACCGGTCCCATCAGGAAATGGATTGGCAACAGCAGGTACATCCACCAGTATTCAGCAAATTGTATATAAAACAGTACGTACAGCACGCCCCAGCCAATTCTGGAGTAGTAAGAGTCGCCTATTTTCTCGATCAGGTTCCAAACCGGGTAGTTCCCTTCAAAGCGGCGCTCCGGCTCCACACGGTTGTTCAGCACATCGTTGTAGATCTCCTTTGTTTTCCACATCATCGTAAAAGCATTGTTAGAATAATGCGGTGAGTGCGGGTCGCGTTCTGTGTCCGAGAAAGCGTGGTGCATGCGGTGCAGAATGGCGTAGGCACGTGGCGATAGAAACGAGGAACCCTGCGCAATATAGGTCAGCAGGTAAAATGCCTTTTCCCAGAATGGGGTCATGGTAAACATTTTATGCGCAGCATAGCGGTGCAGGAAAAACGTCTGCACAAACAGAGACAAGTACCAGTGTACTACAAAGAAAATAAGGATGGCCATTAAAGCAATTATTAATTAGACTGTTTCCGGAGCAAGCGAGTGTAGCTTACCACCTTCCTGCAAAATTACGACAGGTTTTCAATCAAAATAGAGCATCGCCTATAAAAGTTCAGAAAGGTGACAAAAATCATGTTTCAGACGAGACCTGGCAAAGGCTAAACCCTACCTGTTTGTCAGCTAAAAGGCTTCCAGACAGCTGCGGCAGGTATAGGGGCGCTGACGGTTACTGTTGTTTTAAGAGTTGGGTGCTCAAAGTGCAGCTCGCGCGCATGCAGGGCTATACTTTTATCGGGCAAGGGCTGGGGGGCGCCGTATTTTAAATCGCCAACTATAGGGCAGCGCATGCTTGCCAGTTGCACCCGTATCTGGTGCGGCCTGCCTGTTATCGGATTTACTTCCAGCAGGTATTTGCCCTGCTGTGCACTTAGCAGCTTATAGTTCAGTTCCGAGCGGGCGCCGGCTTGATTCTCCTTAGCAAAAGCCTTGGTGACATTCCTGCCCGGGTCCTTTACAAGCCAGTGTACCAGTGTGCCGCTTTCCTGCTGCGGTTTGTTCAGGACTATGGCCCAGTAAATTTTGCGCGTTTTCTTGCTTCGGAAGAGCTCGTTCAGGCGGGTAAGTGCTTTAGATGTTTTAGCCAGTAATACCACACCACTTACAGGTCTGTCGAGGCGGTGTACTACACCTACAAACACATTGCCCGGCTTGTTATACTTCTGCCTGATGTATTCTTTGGCCAGGTCTGCCAGTGTTACGTCACCTGTCTCGTCGCCATGCACCAGCAGGCCGGCAGGTTTATTTACCACCAACACATGGTTATCCTCAAACAGAACGTCTAACAATTTAGTTAAGAGTTATGAGTTAAAAATCTATCATTAAGCGGCAATTGATGTTAAGAGAGATAAACGGCAAGATTATAGTTCCTGCGTTATACCTAACGCATATACCTCTCTTAACTTTTAACTCATAACTCTTAACTAAGTTAGTATGCTTCCTGCTCAGTCGGGAAATCGCGGTCTTTTACGTCTTTTACATAGTTCTGCACGGCATCTGTCATAATGGTGTGCAGGTCGGCGTAGCGGCGTAAGAAGCGTGGCTTAAACTCTTTGTTAATGCCCAGCATATCGTGCACTACCAGTACTTGGCCATCTACGTGCGGGCCTGCTCCTATACCTATAATCGGGATTTGCAGTGCCTCTGCTACGCGTTTCGCGAGTGCTGACGGGATCTTCTCTAAAACGATGGCAAAACAACCAAGCTCCTGCAGCAGTTGTGCATCTTCTATCAGTTTCTGTGCTTCGGCCTCTTCTTTAGCGCGAACCGTGTAGGTGCCAAATTTATAGATTGATTGCGGTGTTAAGCCCAGGTGGCCCATTACCGGTACACCTGCACTCAGGATGCGTGTAATGGATTCTTTTATTTCGGCACCGCCTTCCAGCTTTATGCCATGTGCTCCGGATTCTTTCATAATGCGGATAGCAGAACGGAGTGCTTCCGATGAGTTGCCCTGGTACGAACCAAACGGCATGTCTACTACCACAAAGGCGCGCTTCACACCGCGTACCACCGATTGCGCATGGTAGATCATCTGATCAAGGGTAATCGGCAGGGTAGTTTCGTGACCGGCCATTACGTTAGAGGCTGAGTCGCCTACCAGCAATACATCTACACCAGCAGCATCCAGAATAGTAGCCATGGAAAAGTCGTAGGCTGTGAGCATGGATATCTTTTCGCCGCGCTCCTTCATGTTTTGCAGCTGGTGCGTGGTGATTACTTTTACATCGCTTTTTTTCTGAACTGACATGGCTTTAAATTCATTTTTTTGTAAAACTATAAAACTTCCAAAACAAAAACAGCCACACATGGTGGCTGTTTTTGTTTTATCTGTAGTAAATGCCCGAGGCAGATGATCTTTTGGTCAGGCGCAGGTCGCGGAGCAGTGCCGACCGGGCATTGATGGTGATGTTGTAACCCCGGTTAAATCCGAATGGTATCCAGCTTACGCTCATATCCCAGCAGTGCAGGTCGCGGTGAATGTTAAGCTGCGCACTCGAAATCTGCTGCTGCATAATGTCGTAGCTGGCAAAATAGCCTACCTTCCATTTATCTGTCAGGTTCACGTCGCCGTTTACGCCCACGGTGTTGTTGATACTGTTGGCTGCACTTCCCCGTCCGCGATTAAAGCTCAGGGTATAGTCAAAGCTCAACGACCACGGAATTTTGAAATCTACATAAGCTGGCTCAAACCGGTTCTGTTCCGGGTTCAGAACGGGCAGGTTGTCCGGGGTAGTGGTATTGGTATTCCGGGCCTGCGGGTTTAGGTTAGCGCTGATGTTTAAGCTGGCATTTGTGAGTTGTGCCAGTTTAAAGCCAGGTCCGCTGATCAGGTAACGGTCTATACTACGGCCTGCGGAGTCGGTCTGGTAAGGGTTGAACGAGGATGAAAAGTTGAAGCTCAGTACTTTGAACAAACGTGTGTTCAGGTTCATGGATATCTGGCTCAGTTTCAAAGAGTCGGCTGCAAAGTTGTAGCTGCCGCGCACGCCAAAGTTATCGATGAGGCTAACTTTCTCAAACTTCTTCCCAGTGGTGTCACCTTTGGCCTTCACTTTCATCTCCAGGTTGTTTGAGATGTTGAAGGATAAAGCGCTCTGTAACCCGGTGCCCGGTGCCCCGGACTCGAACCGGCTTAGTGTCTGGTAGCGTGGCAAACCATTTTGATCATCACCTACATACAATGTCTGGTAAAACCCAAAGAACGGATCTCCGAAATCCGGCTGGTAAGTATAAGAGATGGATGGTCTGACCAGGTGACGAATGGCTTCAATGCGTTTGCCTTTTACATATACGGTGCCGTAAATGCTGGTACTGAGTGATGCTCCCGCATTATAGTTATATACACGACCGAACCTGGTAGTGTCCACATCCACTGCATTCGAGTCAGGGTTGTAGGTAAAACTATACTTGCGGTCTACCCATCTTTCTGAATAACTTACACTTGGCGACAGGTTAAAGTATTTGAGTACCTTAAAGTTACCAAGGCCGATCTGGAAGTTGTGTGTGGCAGAGCGGCGGCCATTTTCCCAAAGCCGGCTGATGTCGCTCAGGCTGATGGTATCGCCTCGTTCGGTGCCACCAACTATAGGTATGCCAAAACTGTTGCGGCTAGGTTGTGTAACAGTTGAGATCTCGTTACTGGCAGTAAGGTTATAGCCGAGTGTAAAGTTTTCGTACCAGCGTCCGGTTGGCACTTGCTTGGTCAGTACTTCATATAAGCTT
>DATBUF010000504.1:0-2181 GCA_036516435.1 Pontibacter sp. | reverse complement strand
GAACGTATAAATATCGCTGAATGCCATGGCTGCCAGTTCGCCTTCCAACTGACCTGAAACCGTCAGGTTGGTAGCCTTGCCGAAGAAATCCTCCGCATAATCTACTTCACCGTTCTCAGTGCGTGGCGGGTTGATTGGATCGAGGGTTGTTACTCTGAACATCTCACCAGCACCTTCGGCATCCGACGCCGTAATGATAGGCGTGTGCATGTATACAAAGCCTTTTTCGTTAAAGAACTTATGCACGGCAAACGCCAGGGTGTTACGCACTCTGAAAACAGCGCCGAACGTGTTGGTACGGAAACGCAGGTGCGCGATCTCACGCAGGAACTCCAGCGAGTGTGCTTTCTTCTGCAGCGGATAGGTTTCCGGGTCAGCTTTGCCCAGTACTTCTATAGTTTTAGCCTGCACTTCAAACGCCTGGCCTTTACCCTGCGAGGCTACCAGTTCCCCTGAAATAGCCACGGCAGCGCCGGTAGTTACATCTTTTAGTTGCTCTTCGCTGAAATTATTGGCATCGGCTACAACCTGGATATTATTTATAGTAGAGCCGTCGTTAACGGCAATAAAGTTTACATACTTATTTCCGCGCTTGGTGCGCACCCAGCCTTTCAGCAGAACATCCTTGCCTGCATCGGCCCCTGATAACAGGTCTTTAACTTTTGTGCGTTGCATGTAACGTTGTGTTTATAAAAAATGAAATGTAGCCTGATATAAAGGTATAAAGATTGGACGGAATTTTAGCGCCCGCATAAATTTAACTTTCGCTATATTTTATACCTGCCAGTTTGCAAAGGTAAGCCAGAAACTATAAAAAGCGATAAACACTTGGGTGGGAAGGGGTGTTGCTAACAAAAAATGTGCTAAACACACGAATTTTCAACCTTTTGTTGATATTGCGAGTAAAATTATTCTAAATTTGAAATACGGGCAACCGTACTAAAAATCAGTTTAAACCATGCAGCGCCTCGACTTAAGACAACTTTTACAGCAGAAGCTATCGCCGCAGCAGATACAATTTATCAAGCTGTTGCAGATACCTACGGCTGAACTCGAGATGCGCATTAAGGAAGAACTGGAGGTAAACCCTGCCCTGGAAGAAGGCAACGACGAACCTGCCGACGACCTGTACGGCGACTCCGATAACGACGATTACGGCGACAGCGACGATGACTACGGAAACGATGACATTGACCTGAACGACTACCTGCACGACGACGAAATAAGCGGCTACAAAATGCAGGGCGACCGTGGCGGCAATGACGAAGAAGATCGCGAAATGCCGATCGCCGTTTCTTCCACCCTCACAGACCAGTTGCTCGATCAGCTTGGTTTTCTGGACCTGGACGACAAACAGCACACCATTGGCATGCAGCTCATCGGGAGCATAGACAGCGACGGATACATCCGCCGGGAGCTGAGCTCTATCTCCAACGACCTCGCTTTTTCGCAGAATATAAATGCCAGCGAAGAAGAAATAGAGGAGGTGCTGCACATGATCCAGACTTTTGACCCAGCCGGTATTGCTGCCCGTGACCTGCCGGAATGTTTGCTGCTGCAACTGCACCGTCGCGAGCAGGACGAGGCTACCCTGCTGGCTGAGCGCATTATAGAAGATGCCTTTGATGAGTTTACCAAAAAGCATTATCAGAAAATACAAAGCCGGTTTGGTGTTTCAGAAGATGCTCTGAAGAAAGCCATTGACCTGATCACGAAGCTGAACCCGAAACCGGGCGGCTCCGGAAGCGGCATGACGCGCATTCAGTACATCATACCGGATTTTATACTGACCAACAACAACGGGCAACTGGAGCTCTCGCTTAACTCACGCAACGCCCCGGACCTGCGCATCAGCCGCTCTTATGCCGATATGTTTGATGCTTATGATAAGTCGGATAAGAAGGATAAGAAACTGAAAGAGACGGTAGCTTTTGTGAAGCAGAAGCTGGATGCGGCCAAGTGGTTTATTGATGCCATTCGCCAGCGCCAGAACACCCTGCTGCGTACCATGGAAGCCATCATTAAATACCAGCACGATTTTTTCCTGGAAGGTGATGAGAGTTTGTTGCGCCCGATGATCCTGAAAGACATTGCCGAGGAGATCGGGATGGATATTAGTACGGTGAGCCGCGTTGCCAATAGCAAAGCAGTGCAGACAGAATTCGGTATTTACCCGCTGAA
>DATBUF010000503.1:0-2593 GCA_036516435.1 Pontibacter sp. | reverse complement strand
CGGTGCCAAGCGCGATAAGGATGGCATGTACCGCATTATTGGCAGGGTAGATGATGTGATCAACGTATCGGGGCACCGCTTCGGTACAGCCGAAATTGAAGATGCGATCAACCATAACCAGCATGTGGTGGAGTCGGCGGTGGTAGGCTTCCCGCATGATATAAAAGGGCAGGGGATTTACGCCTTCGTGATCTGTAAAGCGAAACCGGAACGCGAAGAATACCTGCGTGCCGAGATCATCGAAACCGTAGTTGAGAAGATCGGTAAAATTGCCAAGCCCGATAAAATTCAGATTGTGAGCGGCCTGCCGAAAACCCGTTCCGGTAAAATTATGCGTCGCATCCTGCGCAAAGTAGCCGAAGGCGATACCTCTAATTTAGGCGACACCTCTACACTGCTTGACCCGGATGTGGTAGATGAAATAAAGGCCGGAGCCCTGTAAGGGTTGTGCTAAACTATAACTAAAGTCCTGCGGTTTAGGCCGTAGGACTTTTTTGTTATCTGTGTTTTCTGTCTGATCTATAGTTTGTAACAGTTGCATCACGAGCCTGTACAGGCAGACCGAACATCGCAGCTATAGTTTGGAGAGGTGGTGCAGCAGAATAAAAAATGAATTTGTACAAAAAAAGTTGGAAGTATACTTGTACATCCGGTATTCACCCTCTACTTTTGCAGTACCTACAGATTTATTCCAGATTTGGATTGTATGAGAAGCTTATTTGCTAAAATATTAATGCTGGCATGCCTGGTCTTTGTGCTTGGGCTGAAAATGCTGACATTAGTACATGCCAGCGAAGCGCTCTTCCTGCAACCAGATTATAGCAAGGCAGATAGTTCGCTTTCACTTGCTGCAGATAAAGGCCATGAGAAACAACTCAGCCATACAGCTGTAAAGAACTCTGCACAGCAATCCCTGATCTTTGAAGACGAGAAAGCCTTCGATCTGAAGCTTAAATCAGACTTTAGGGACGAGCTGCACAAACTTTTCTCATCCTTTGCCAAGTATGATTTATCGTCTCGCATCCTGGCGTTTCATAAATCTTATGCTGCTTTATTAAGTGTGTCGGAGCACCATTCCCCTTTATATGTGCTCGACCACGCCTTAATTATTTAGTTCCTCTATTGCCTTTTTAGGGCTACTTTCTTCTTTTCTACCAGTTTTGTACAGCACAGCGTCTTTGTGTCTGTTTTAACCTTTGTTTATTTCTACAGAGTGTTTGAAACACACAATCTTTAGCGCCGTTTAGAACATCAAGCATCAGCTACACTGCCGTTGTTTCTAATGTGCTCCGCAGAAAGAGAAACAGGGCGCCAAGTGTTTTCGGTGTTTTTGCTGCGCTGCTATCTACACGCATCCCTGATGCGCCCCTCCGCCCTCACCCCACTTTACTAGCATCTTAAACCATTTTAATTAATAATCAGACAATGCATTTAACCCCAAGAGAAACAGAGAAGCTGCTGCTATACCTGGCCGGCGACCTGGCCGAAAAGCGTCTGGCAAGAGGTGTAAAGCTCAATTATCCTGAAACTATAGCGCTCATCAGCAGCCGAGTACAGGAGGCTGCCCGCGATGGTAAATCAGTTGCCGAACTCATGCACTATGGTGCCACTATCTTAACACGCGACGATGTAATGGAAGGCATCCCGGAGATGGTGGATGAAGTACAGGTAGAGGCTACTTTCCCGGATGGTACCAAGTTGGTTACGGTACACCATCCAATACGCTAATCTTTAAAAAGTATAAAAATGATTCCTGGAGAATATTTTGTGGAGAAGGGCTACATTGAGTGTAATGTAGGACTCCCAACAGTAACACTTACAGCCGTTAACACAGGCGATCGTCCTATTCAGATTGGCTCTCATTATCACTTTTTTGAGGTGAATCCTATGATGTCCTTCGACCGTGAGAAAGCTTTTGGCATGCGCCTGAACATACCTGCCGGTACATCGGTGCGCTTTGAGCCGGGTGAGGAGAAGGAGGTAATGCTGGTAGAGTTTGGCGGAGCACACCGCATCTTCGGCTTTAACAACTTGGTGGATGGTGATACCTCTACGCCGGGCAGCCTGCAGACCAGTATGAAAAAAATGGAGGAGAAGAACTTTAAAAATGCGAAATAATGAGCCTGAAGATAGATAAAATAAAATACGCCAACATGTTTGGCCCTACCGTGGGCGACAAAGTAAGGCTGGGCGATACTGAGCTGATTATCGAGATTGAGAAAGACTTTGCCACCTATGGTGACGAGAACAAGTTTGGTGGGGGTAAAACTGTGCGCGATGGTATGGCGCAGTCCAGTACTGCTACCCGCAACCAGGGTGTGCTCGACATGGTGATCACCAACGTGGTGGTGATGGACCACTGGGGTATAGTAAAAGGCGACCTGGGCATACGGGAAGGCAAAATTGTGGCTATTGGCAAAGCCGGTAACCCCGATACCTCAGACGGTGTGGATGCAAATATGATCATCGGTGCTTCTACCGAGGTGCATAACGGTGCCGGCATGATCGTTACCCCCGGCGGTATCGATACGCACATCCACTACATCGCGCCACAGCAGATAGAACATGCATTGTTTAGCGGCGTTACTACTAT
>DATBUF010000502.1:0-2066 GCA_036516435.1 Pontibacter sp. | reverse complement strand
GGGTAAGTACCCTTGCGTTCCAGTTTGGTGAGTTCTGTAAAATGACGGTCGCCATCCATAAAAATCACTCCTTTAATGTTGGCCTGTGCAATCGCATCCAGCAGTTTCTGTCGCTCTTCAGGGTGGTTGCTATAGTTCTCTTTCACAGCGGCCGGGTTCAGCACCTGCCCGCCCACGCAAATCACTTTAAAAGTAGCAGAGCTTGCGTGCAGGGCGTCAATCAGCCAGTTCAGTTGCTTTTCGCCTAAGTACGCTTTATCAGTGGTGCGGGAGTTCGGGCTCTTAAACCAACGGTCATCCATCAGGAAAAACTGCACATCGTTCCACTGAAAGGTTCCGGTTATGCCCTCTTCCGAAATATAGTTTGGATTCGCCCAGAACGTTTTAAAGGCCTCCAGTGTCTGATTTTTCTCCCAGAAGCTGCGGTCGGCATTGTTGGGTCCGTAGTCGTGGTCGTCCCAGATGGCGTAGTTGTGTACCGAGCCAAGCAGCGGCTGTAGTTCCGGCACCGAGCGCGTATGCGTGTAGCGGTAGTGTATCCCTGTTTTGGTATTCCAGTCCGGCTCACGCAGGTAGGTGTTATCCCCAATCCAGAGCATAAAATCCGGCTTTTTCTGGTATATGGAGGTTAGGATCTCGAAGCTGGTGCTGCCGTATGGTTTGCCGGGCCGGTCGTAAGGAGTGTCGTTTACGTAGAAGCAGCTGCCTATGGCAAAGGTAAAATCCGGCGCATCTTTGCGGTGCTGCCATAGTTCCTGCGTCTGAAACTCCAGGGGGTAATTTCGCTTTACTTTTTTGTTGTTGATGTAGAGCTCGTAGGCGTACTTACGACCCGGCTGCACTTTATCAGCGACTAAATGTGTCGCGTATGCACTGGCGGCCTCCGTACGAACTTCTCCAGTCGTATAGGTTTTACCGGGTTCGTCTTTTGCCCAGTACCTGATCTTTACCTTTGCCGGTTCTTTTGTTTGTACCCATAGTTTCACTTCCCGCATTTCAGCGTAGCCCACCATCGGCCCGGATTGCAGCAACTTCTCCTGCGCCACAGCGGTAAGGCTCCAGCAGAACAGGCATAGCGCAGCCAGTAATCGTAGTTTCATAGTTTGAGTGGTTTGATGTTTGTTAAATTGAGTTAAAGATACGCCTGCTGTATCAATTTTGTAAGAAGAACGGTATTAGTTTTAAGTTGAAGTGCCGCCGTTAGCTCTCTGATATGCCTCTTATCTCCAGACAACCTACAACGCTGAAGTCGTTGCTGCGCCAGCGGCTCCCTATTATGTACTTTGTGCTGTTCCTGGCTTACTGGCTCTACTCGGCTTTTACCACTCCCGACCTGCTCAACTGGGCTACCGAAAACACCCTGACCTTGTCACTGCTGATCTTCCTGGTCGCTTTTTACAATATTTTCCGGTTCTCGGATACAAGTTATACCCTTATTCTGCTGTTTCTGCTGCTGCACGTATACGGTAGCCACCACCAGTACCCGGATGCCCCGCTCGGCGAATGGATGAAAGAACAACTAAATCTAGGGCGCAACCATTACGACCGTCTTGTGCATTTCGGGTTCGGCTTACTGCTCGCCTATCCCATGCACGAAGTAGCAGTGCGGGCTTTTAACCTGAAGGGCGTTTATAGTTACCTGCGGCCTATAGAACTGGTACTCTCACTGGGAGCTTTGTATGAGTTGATAGAATGGGCAGTAGCTGATCTGCTGTACCAGGGCACAGAGCAGGCCATGGTTTTCCTGGGCATGCAGGGCGACATCTGGGATGCACAGAAAGATATTGCCCTGGGTTTTGCAGGCAGTATAGTTGCGATGGGGGTTGCTTTTTTGTTTAGAAAAAGAGGGAAGTAAGGGGAGAAGTGCTGTAGTTGGCTATAGTTGCAGATTTGGGTTAAGCCTGTTGTTTCATAGCTACTGCTGCATCCTGGGAGCTCTACATGCCCTTTGTTTTATAGTTAGCTTGGCTCTCTCGGGCCGAGGGGCCTCGTCTTTGGGCATCGCGCTGCTGCCTTCCTGCTATCCTCCTGCGTCGGATTGCCTGCGGCACCGCAACAAGTCAAAG
>DATBUF010000501.1:0-2952 GCA_036516435.1 Pontibacter sp. | reverse complement strand
GCTGATCCGAAGCAATTCCCGCTTATTTACTAAGCGTAAAGTATACTCACTAAAAAGCCCTGCAGCTGTTATAGTTGCAGGGCTTTTGTTTTATAGTTGGCGTACGTGCTATAGTTACTCAAACAGTGTAACAGGTTCTGATACTACTACATTGCTCTTGTTGGGCACTGGTCTTTGCCTGTCGTAGATAAACACTTCAAATTTGATGACATCTCCTGGTGCAAAGTAGTCCTCTCTTTCGTTCGTAAACTCCAATCCTAAACGGATCTCGCCTTCCAGCGGCTCTTCGCGGTCATCTGCACTTATCCTCGGGAAACGGCCACTCAGGTCAAAACCCACTTCCGGGAACCTGAATTCTTCAAAAACAAGCTGACCGGGATTATTAGGATCAGGTACCTGCTTCAGCAATTTAACTATAAAGTTTTTCTCGTAGGGCGAACCTTCATTAAACGGGCTCTCACTATCCGGGTCTGACCCGTCCTTTGTCAATGGGCGTAGTCCAAGGTTCCCGTCACCATCCTGAAATCCGATGACCAGGAACAGACTGTCTTTCTGTAGCCCCAGATCGTCATGATCAAACCGCTCTACTCTCTTAAACGAAATCTGTGGTTCCTTCGGATAGTTAGGCTCTTTGCGGCACGATGCAAGGGCAAGCACCAGCAACAGGCAGGCAAGGCTATACTTTAGCATGTCGTTCATAAGGGGAAATAAGAAAAATGAAGCTAAATTTACTAAATCAAACGGTTAGATATAGGATTTGTTATAAGTTTATTTGATGGATTTTAAGGTACAGTTTAAGCAGCAATTACTCCGGCAACCTTCTGATTTTACGCAGATGGCACTATCGCTTTTCAGGTACCAGGCCAGGCATAACCCGGTTTACGGCACCTACCTGCAGCATCTGCACACCAACCCCGATCAGGTAAGCAGTTTAGAACAGATCCCTTTCTTACCTATAGAGTTCTTTAAGCAGCAGAAGGTTGCAACCGGTGAGTTTGAGCCGGAAATTACCTTCCTGAGCAGTGGCACTACCCAGCAAACCCGCAGCAAACACTATGTAGCCGACCTGCAGTGGTATAACCAGGTTACGAAGTATATTTTTGAGCATTTCTATGGCCCCCTGGAGCAGTATGTAGTGCTGGCACTTTTACCATCTTACCTGGAGCAGGGCGGCTCCAGCCTGGTGGCCATGGCAGATTACTTTATACAGCAAACGGGGCAGCAGGAAGAAGGCTTTTACCTGCACAACCGCAGCCAGCTGCTGCAAACTATAGATGCCGCCGGAAAGCAGAACAGGAAAGTATTGCTGATCGGGGTGAGTTACGCGCTGCTGGACTGGGCCGAGGAATTGAATGGCAGGCATGATTTCAGCCATGTTACCATTATGGAGACTGGTGGCATGAAGGGCCGCCACCGCGAAATGGTGCGCGAGGAGCTGCACAGGTATTTAAAACAAGGCTTTGGCGTAAACGCTATCCACTCAGAATACGGCATGACGGAGTTGCTCTCGCAGGGCTACTCTAAAGGGGAGGGCATTTTTTACCCCGGCCAGACCATGCAGATCCTGCTCCGCGACCTGAACGACCCGTTCGACATAGGCAACCATCACCGCTCCGGTGGCATCAATGTTATTGACCTGGCCAACATAGATTCCTGCGCCTTTATTGAAACCAAAGACATCGGCAAAGTGCACGAAAATGGCAGCTTTGAAGTATTAGGCCGTTTTGATAACTCAGACATCAGGGGATGTAATTTGCTGGTGGTGTAACATCCTTTCTAAATGCAACTGCGTTATAGCCTGCCATGGGGTATGTTGTATTTATAGTTATTGTACTCGCCGTATGCCTGCTTTTTTATAGGTGGGCTACCCGTAAGTCGCGGAACAGGAAGAAAGTTTTGCAAACTGACTTCCCAGCTGAGTGGCGCAAAATATTAAACGATAGGGTCGGGTTTTACCACACTTTAAAAACAGACGAAGACAAGCAGCGTTTTGAGAAGATGGTGCAGTTGTTCTTATCTGAAAAGCGCATTATTGGTATTGATGTACAGATTGATGACCTCATAAAGGTGCTGGTCGCATCAAGTGCCATTATTCCGATCTTTGGTTTTAAGGACTGGGAATATCCGAACCTGGGAGAGGTATTTGTATTTCCGGGGAGTATACACAAGTATAAAGATTCTGACTGCGATGCTGTAGCTGAAGTGCTGGGCCGGGTAAATCCATTCCAGAATGATTATTATGTTACGTTGTCTAAACCGGCATTGGAGCGTGGCTTTAACGATATGGCTGATCGTAAGAACGTAGGCATACACGAATTTGCGCACATGCTGGACCAGGCTGATGGGGAAATAGATGGTGTGCCGGAAGCCTATTTGCCGGAAGAATTGGTGGCGCCGTGGCGTGAGCTGATGTACCAGAAGATCAAAAGCATAAAGAAAGGCGAGTCAGATATAGATGAGTATGGCGCTACCAGCGAAGCTGAGTTTTTTGCAGTTGAAACCGAGTACTTTTTTGAGAAACCCGATAAGCTCGCTGAAAATCATCCCAAACTATACGCCCTGCTAACCAAAATTTTTAAGCAGAACCCTAAACGCAGGTTCAACCTAAACTTCAGGGCGCTTTTAAATCCTTATGGGAAACGGCTTGGCCGGAACGAACCCTGCCCATGCGGGAGCGGCGAAAAATATAAGAACTGCTGCTTGTTGCGGAAGCAGGCGGCATAGAAAAACCCGCAGACCAGATGCTATATTTCCAATCTGCGGGCTTATAGTTTATAGTTGCTTTTACCCTACAACCGGGCGGGCATAGGCTTTTGCATCTTCCAGAGTTATCTCCGGGCCGCTCATAATTACGAGGCGCTCCACTACATTGCGCAGCTCGCGCACATTACCACGCCAGTCCAGTCCCTGCAAATACTTCAGAGCATCGTCTGTTATATTTTTAGGCTTGTT
>DATBUF010000500.1:0-2831 GCA_036516435.1 Pontibacter sp. | reverse complement strand
GTAAGTCTTTTGTCATGAGGGCTATGTTAAATCAAGCATAGAGAGCCTGGTGCAAGGTACACTTTAGTTAAGATCGTGCTACCTGATACGTGCGTCGTGATACCAGCAATAAATTATTGTGCGCCGGGGTAGAGCAGGTATTTTTTGCGTATAGCTTTATAGTTTGCTAAAGCCGGCTCCCAGCTGGCACGAATTTCAGCTTCGGTTTTCCCGGCTATGATCTGTTTCCGGAGCTCTGAAGTACCAGCCAGTTTCTCAAAAAAGTTGTTGAAGAATTTATCCTGCTGTGTGGAGTTTTTGTAAAAGTCGATCAGGTAAGTTAGGGTGAAAGGCTGGGCTGTAGCCAGATCGGTTAAGTTTTTGCCATAGCAAACCTGGTTTTTGTAAGGCGGTTCGGTAGCGCCTGGCGTGCTCACCGGCGTAAACGAGAACTCCCTGAACTTATAGTTTGGGCTGCCAATAACCTGAAAAGGCGTAGGGGTGCCGCGACCCACACTCACGTTAGTCCCCTCAAACAAACACAACGACGGGTAAAGTGTAATGGCCTGTTGGTTTGGCAAATTTGGTGATGGCTTTACCGGTAAAGTATAAGGTGTACTGTGGCTATAGTTGGCCACAGGTATAACTGTAATTTTAGCTTGTCGCTGTCCTTCCAGCCACTTTTCGCCATTTATCATGTTTGCCAGTTCGCCTACCGTAAGCCCATGAACTATAGGAATGGGGTGCATGCCTACAAAAGACTTATGCGCTGGCTCCAGCACCGGCCCATCAACATAATGCCCGTTCGGGTTTGGCCGGTCCAGTATCAGTACTTCTTTTCCGTTCTCGGCGGCAGCTTCCATTACATAATGCATGGTGCTGATGTAGGTGTAAAAACGCGCGCCCACATCCTGAATATCAAATACCAGTACATCTACATTGGTGAGTTGCTCCGGTAAAGGCTTTTTGTTCTTGCCGTAAAGCGAAATGATGGGCAAACCTGTCTTCGTGTCTTTGGCATCCTTTACGTGGGCACCTGCATCAGCTTCCCCTCTAAAGCCATGCTCCGGCGCAAAAATAGTGGTGATCTTTACGCCACGGCTCAGCAGCGTATCTACTAAGTGGCTGTTTCCAACTATAGAGGTCTGGTTTACGACCATGCCTACCCGCTTCCCCTTCAGTTTGGGCAGGTACAAGTCCAACTGCTCGGCGCCGGTTTGCAACGGTTTTGCCTCCGGGGCAGGCGCTATAGTTGGCATAGCGGCAGGTTGCTGTTGTGGTGCCTCCGGTGCTTGCCGGGGTGTGCAACTGCCCGTAACCAGCAGCAGGGAGGTATAAAGTATAACGAAAGGCTGTATCATCGTAATAGGGGAGAATCCAAATTTCATACCTATCTTTAAGGCAGTTTATCCTGTTTTAACGCGTGAACATATCCAAGTACATATCCCAGAAGATATCCGAAGTTAAATCCGGTTCGTTTACGGCGTCGGTTACAAAAATAGCAATTATAAGTATAGCTGCCGGCATCGCCATCATGATTGTGTCGTTTGCCATACTGGAGGGCTTCCGTGACGAGATTCGCAACAAAATCTTCAGTTTCGGGGCCCACCTGCAGATAAGCAAGTACGATACCAACAACTCTTACGAAGGCGCACCCATCAGTGTAAACATCGGCATTTCGGAGAGCGACTCGATACCGGGTGTAAAGCAGATACAGGCTTATGCACGCAAAACGGCTATAGTTAAGTCGGAGGATGAAGTGCTGGGGGTGGTGCTGAAAGGCGTAGGCAAGGACTATGACCTGAGCTCCATGAAGCAAAACCTGGATGACGGGCACCTGCTGAGCTATAACGATACGGCCTCCTCAAAAGAAGTAATGTTGAGTCGCCGCGTGGCCGAAAAGCTGAAACTGAAAGTGGGTGATGAAGCCATATTTTACTTTATCCAGAACCCGCCCCGTGCCCGCAAGTTAAAAATAGCCGGTATCTTTAATACAGGTCTGGAGGAGTTTGATGAGGTTTTTGTGATCGGTGACATACAGCTGATACGTGAACTGAACAACTGGCCCGATTCTATTGCGGGCGGTATGGAAGTAATGCTCACCAACTATAAGCAGATCGATCAGGTGGCAGACAGCGTGTTCGACAGGATGCACTATGACCTGCAGCTGGAGAAAATTACAGACCGCCATGCTCAGCTCTTCGACTGGCTGCAGCTGCTCCGCAAAAACGTGCTGATTTTCCTGGTGCTCATCGTTTTTGTGGCTACGTTCAATATGGTCTCAACGGTGTTTATCATGATTATTGAGCGGATAAACATGATTGGTGTACTAAAGGCCGTAGGCGCCACAGATGCCCAGATACGGAAGGTCTTTTACTTCCGGGGACTCCACTTAACCCTGCGTGGCATGCTGTGGGGTAATATTATCGGTATTGGTTTCTGCGCCCTGCAATACTACTTCAAAATCATTCCGCTCGACCCTGAAAACTACTACATGGACACCGTGCCGATCAGTTGGAACTTCGGGGTTATAGTTGTGCTGAACATCATCACGCTCGGCATGACGATGTTGTCTATCCTTATACCGGCCTCCATGATCGCCCGTATCAAGCCGGTAAAAGCGATTAAGTTTGATTAAAGTATAGATGGAGGATACTATATTGTTGTATGGGAGAAGGCTGTACTGCGCTATATCCCCGAAATTTATACTACTCAAGATTCTCTCGTTCTTGAGCCTGTACGATGTAGGCTCGCCATTTCAGAAAAAGAAGCATTTTTATTGCTCTTTAAGGCTTGTCAAGAGAGGATAAAAGTATACCATGCAAGGTTAAAATACGATCCATACTTGCCGT
>DATBUF010000499.1:0-2350 GCA_036516435.1 Pontibacter sp. | reverse complement strand
CAACACCCGGCTATTACCACAGCAGAGAACATCGCCCGCTATGTAGAACAGCTCAAAAACATTGGCTTCTCTTTTGACTGGGAACGCGAAGTACGCACCTCCGACCCGAGCTACTATAAGTGGACGCAGTGGATCTTTATGCAACTGTTCAACAGTTACTACAACTATAATACTGATAAAGCGGAAACGATAGACAAGCTGGTAGCTGAATTTGAAGCTAACGGTAATGCCAACGTAAACGCCGCCTGCGACGAGGATACACCTGACCTTACTGCCGCAGACTGGAAAGCCATGAACGAGCAGCAGCAGGCAGAACTATTGCTGAAGTACAGGCTGACGTATGTGGCTGAAGCTATAGTTAACTGGTGCCCTGCGCTGGGAACGGTACTGGCCAACGACGAAGTAGTAGGTGGTGTATCGGAGCGTGGTGGTTACCCGGTGGAGCGTAAGAAAATGCGCCAGTGGATGATGCGCATCACAGCCTATGCCGAGCGTTTGCTGCAAGGCCTGGAAGAGATTGACTGGCCGGAGCCGGTAAAGGAAATGCAACGCAACTGGATCGGAAAGTCGGTTGGTGCTGAGCTAGATTTCGCTATAGATGGAGCTGAAGATAAGATCAAGGTTTTCACGACGCGTATCGATACCATTTTCGGGGCATCGTTTGTAGTGCTGGCCCCTGAACATGACTTAGTTGCACAGATCACCACACCCGAGCAACGCGCTATAGTTGAGGACTATGTAAACGTAGCCAAAAACCGTTCGGAGCGTGAGCGCATGACGGATGTAAAAACGGTAAGCGGCGTGTTCACCGGTGCCTACGCCATCAACCCGATATCCGAAGAGCGTGTGCCGATCTGGATTGCAGATTATGTGTTGGCTGGTTATGGTACTGGCGCTGTTATGGCCGTTCCTGGTCACGATAGCCGCGACTATGCTTTTGCGAAGCATTTTAACCTACCTATAAAACAAGTTGTAGAAGGCGGTAACATTGAAGAAGAAGCCTATGCCGCCAAAGAAGGCAAGATCATCAACTCCGGTTTCCTGAACGGGCTGGATGTGAAAGAAGCTATAAAAACAGGTATAGCCAAAGCAGAAGAGCTGGGCGTAGGCAAAGGCCGCACGCAGTACCGCATGCACGATGCCGTATTCAGCCGCCAGCGTTATTGGGGTGAGCCGGTGCCGGTATACTTTAAAGATGGTATTCCACACTTATTGAAAGATGAAGAACTGCCATTAGAACTGCCAAAAATTGATGCTTACCTTCCAACCGAAACCGGAGAGCCACCACTTGGCCGCGCCGTAGACTGGAAGTACGATAACCAATACGAGTATGAGCTGAGCACCATGCCGGGCTGGGCAGGCAGCAGCTGGTACTGGTACCGCTACATGGACCCGCAGAACAACAGCGAGTTTGCAGCCAAAGACAAGATAGATTACTGGCGCAATGTAGACCTGTACATCGGTGGTTCAGAGCACGCTACCGGTCACCTGCTCTACTCCCGCTTTTGGAATAAATTTATGTTTGACCTAGGGCTGGTAGTGGAACACGAGCCGTTCAAGAAGCTCATCAACCAGGGCATGATTCAGGGTCGCTCTAACTTTGTGTACCGCATCAACGGCACCAACAAGTATGTTTCTCTTGGCCTCAAAGGTCAGTACGAAACAACGCAGCTGCACGTGGATGTGAACATTGTAGAGAACGATGTACTCGACCTGGAAGCCTTCAAAGCATGGAGACCTGAAAACGCTGATGCAGAGTTTGTACTGGAAGATGGCCACTACATCTGCGGGGTAGAGATCGAGAAAATGTCGAAGTCGAAGTACAACGTAGTGAACCCGGATGACCTGGTGGAGCGCATGGGTGCCGATACGCTGCGTATGTACGAGATGTTCCTGGGGCCACTGGAGCAGTTTAAGCCCTGGAATACGAACGGTATGGATGGCGTGCACAAGTTCCTGAAGAAATACTGGAAACTCTTCCATGACAAAGACGGCAACTTTATAGTTAGCGATGATCAGCCAACCGCCGAAGAACTGAAGCTGCTGCACAAAACGATCAAAAAAGTAGAAGATGACATTGAGCGTTTCTCGTTCAACACATCAGTTCCTACTTTCATGATCTGTGTAAACGAGCTGAGCCAGCTGAAGTCGAACAAGCGTGCGATACTGGAACCGTTGACTATCCTGCTTTCAGCATACGCGCCACATATTACCGAAGAGATCTGGTATAAACTGGGCCACACTGAAAGCATCAGCTATGCCGCCTTCCCGGAGTTTAAAGAAGAATACCTGGTAGAGAATACGTTTGAGTACCCGGTATCGGTAAACGGTAAAACGCGTGCTAAGATGA
>DATBUF010000498.1:0-4245 GCA_036516435.1 Pontibacter sp. | reverse complement strand
AGTAACACACTTTATTACAGGTGTAGGTACAGGCGGTACGGTTACGGGTATCTCCAAATACCTGAAAGAAAAGAACCCGGCTGTGCAAACTATAGGCATCGATACCTATGGCTCGGTATTTAAGAAGTACAAAGAGACCGGCATTTTCGACGAGAACGAAATTTATTCTTACGCTACTGAAGGTATCGGCGAAGACATCCTGCCAAAAAATGTGGACTTCAGCCTGATTGATCAGTTTATTAAAGTAACCGACAAAGATGGCGCTGTGATGACCCGCAGGCTGGCAAAAGAAGAGGGCCTTTTTGTGGGCTGGTCGTCTGGCACGGCAGTGTACGGCGCCCTGGAATACGCCCGCGAAAATAACCTGACAGCGGATGATGTTATAGTTGTGCTGCTGCCAGACCACGGTACCCGCTACCTGGGCAAGATCTACAACGATGACTGGATGCGTGCCCAAGGCTACATCGCCTAACCATAAATAGCAGTAAAAGGAGCCGGAGCAGCTAACTCCGGCTTCTTTTTTCATATCTTAGCAAATCATAGTATATCAGCAGCTGTCTCTGCCTGCGTTTACTTACCGGGCTATAGTTGTATCTTCTGTGGCTTTGTACTTCAGAAGCATATCTTTTGTGCAACTGCAGCCACTTAGGGCAGTATAACAGCTAACAGAACAGCGTGCCGCTACAAGCGTAGTGGTATTAAGTGTACAATTTGTACCTTTGCAGAGGCAAGTCGCAGGACTTTGAGTGACACTATCTGAAAATGAGAAAACTATCCGGAATACTCCTCATCGATGATGATGAAACGACTAACTTCCTGAACCAGCGCCTGCTGGACAGACTGGATGTAACCGATCATGTCCATACGTTTGTGAACGGCAAACAGGCATTCGATTACCTGTACAATGTTAGTAACAACAACTACGACGCACATAGCAGAGACTATTTTAAGCCAGAGCTTATCTTCCTGGACATAAATATGCCTGTAATGGATGGGTTTGAGCTGCTGGATTTATATGATCGCCTGAGTCCGACGTTCAGGGAAGGCATTGTAATGGTCGTACTGACTACATCTACACACCCGCAGGATACAGACGCAGTGGAAAAATATTCAGCAGAGTACATTACAAAGCCCCTTACGGTGAGTAAGTTGAGCAAGCTACTGGAGAAGTATTTTTCTGATGCGCAAACAGGAAATTAAACGGGCAAAACACCGTTCTTAACCAATAAGTACTATTATCAGGCCGCTGCAGACACAGCGGCCTTTTTGTCAGAACGAGAACCCGACACCTACTTTTGATTTTATAGCAAGGTTGAGCAGCACGCCAAAGCCTGCCAGAAATAACCCGATGCCGATCAGCCGCTCCATGTTGTTGAGCTTGCCATGCTTTTTCTTATAGATATTGCCGCCAAGTGCGCCAAGTGCAAAGGCTGCTATCAGGGGGAGGCACCGGCTCCAGAGCACATTGCCCAGTAAAAAGTGGCTGATAAACCCTGCAAAGCTGGTAATTACAAGGATAAACAGGGAGGTAGAAGTAGCGATCTGGGCTGGTATCCGGAAAAGCTTGATCATCATGGGGGTTTGTACAAAGCCGCCACCTATGCCAAAAAGGCCCGCCATAACGCCTGATGCAAAACCCAGCGTAGACACCACACCGCCATTTAACCGGTAAGCCAGGTGTTTGGCCCGGTTCTTCCGGATAAAAGAAGTAGGAGCGCGCCTGAGGCGGTACATCATACCACTATGGCCGGTGTTAGTCTGGTTTTGAGGTCTTACCATAGCTATGCCTACCACAATTACAAACAAGGCAAATATAAGCTGTAGTTTAAAGACCGGCAGAAAGGCAACCAGAAAGGCACCCAGCACTGTGCCCCCAATAGCAGGCAACTGTATCATGGTGCCCACCAGGTAATCGATCGTTTTGTCGCGGAGGTTAAAAACGGAGGCGATGAAGGATGCCGGTACCAGGGCTGCCATAGTTGACCCGATCGCAATTTCGATGTTGTACCCGAAGAAGATGATCAGGATAGGCACCATAAATACTCCTCCACCAAAGCCAATGACGGTACCAAAACCGCTCACCAGCATGCCTATCAGAAATATGAGTAAATCCTCCATGTACAACCGTGCCTGTAGCAACGGACTTTGTGATTATGCCTTTGTTACAGGTACGAATGAAAAAGTATCACCGTTGAATAAACCTCTATCGCTGAGCTTAAGCGACGGTATTACCAGGAGGGCCATAAACGAGAGCGTCATAAAAGGTGAGGCCAGGTTGCTGCCCATTTGTTTGCTCATCTTATCTATAGTTGCGTAAGCCTCCGCCACCTGGTAACCATCTTCCGCTGACATAATGCCTGCCACTGGCAAGGGAAGTAACTGCTCTTCTTCGCCGGCAACCGCCGATACGCCACCTTTCGCCCCGATGATCAGGTTCACAGCGCGGGTTATACTTTCATCATCAACACCTACCGCTATAATGTTATGCGAGTCATGCCCCACCGACGAAGCTATGGCTCCAGACTTCAGGCCAATGTTTTTGATAAAGGCCACTGCCGGTTCTGCCTCTTCATAACGGTTTACCACCGTCATCTTCAGCACATCATTGGTCACATCCGAAACTATAAAGCCATTCTCAATTCTCGGTTCAACTATACCTTCTTTGGTGATCAGCTGCCCGTCAAACGCCTCAATTACTCTTATCTTCTTAGAATCAGCGGACGGAACACGGAACTGCTCTATCGTTTTAGGGCTGGTGTTGAAGTTGTTTATAGTTTCGCTTGGGGTAAACGCAATATTCGATCTCCCATTCTCCGCTACTTTTTCGCCGTTGATGTAAGTGGCCAGTACCTGAAAGTTTTCCAGGTCATCTACAACTATAAAATCGGCCGGGTCATTATCGCGTAACAAGCCAACCTTCATTTTATAGTGCTCAACCGGGTTTACGCAAGCCGCCTGCAACACATGGAAGAGGTCGTTTCCTTTTGCCAGTGCGCGTTTTACCAGCAGGTTGATGTGCCCTTCCACCAGGTTATCGGGGTGTTTGTCATCAGAACAGAACATAATGTTTGGGTAGTGTTCCGGCAACAGTGGAATCAGGGCCTCAAAATTTTTGGCAGCACTGCCCTCGCGGATCAGGATCTTCATGCCAACTGCCAGTTTGTCCAGGGCCTCTTCGGCGGTAAAGCACTCGTGGTCGGTAGTGATGCCGGCGGAGGCGTATAGTTCTGCCTGTTCACCCATCAAACCTGGCGCGTGTCCATCTATCGCTTTACCATATTTTTTTGCCAGTTCCAGCTTCTCCATCACCAGCGGGTCGCGGTTTAGTACGCCGGGCCAGTTCATCATCTCAGCCAGGTACACAATTTCGTCGCGCTGAAACAATGCCTCTATATCGGCTGCCGTTATCTCGGCACCGGCTGTCTCAAAAGGAGTGGCCGGCACGCACGAGGGTGCCCCGAAGTAGAACTTGAAAGGTGTCTTTTTGCCGTTCTCGATCATGTACTCCACGCCTTTTACGCCCAGTACATTACCTATTTCGTGCGGATCCGAAATGGTAGCTATAGTTCCGTGCACCACAGCCAGGCGGGCAAACTCGCTGGGTACCAGCATGGAGCTTTCCACGTGCACGTGGGCATCTATAAAACCGGGTAAAATATAATTTGTAGCTGTGGTAGCTTCACGAACTATTTTAAAAATACGGCCGTTTGAGACATGAACAGTGCCTTCAAATATCTCCTGGTTGTGTACGTCTACAATGCGTCCGCTTACGCTATAGGCTGCCTGCATAGGGTTAGGTCTAAGTTTAGATAAATTGCCCGCAGATGGGTAATGAACCCGTAAATTACTTTATATTTGCATTAAAATCAGTCGTTTTGAGAAAGATAATTTCATATTTGGTAATAGCGTGTGTGATGGCATCCGGCTCGTTGGCTGGTTGTAGCCAGAAGACAATGCAGCAGAAAAAAACGGCTAAATACCAGAAAATGAGCAAGCGCGGCAAAGCTCCCTGTCCTTGCGATTCCAATTAAATTTTACACGCTTCCTTTATGAAAAAAATCGTGATCGCTTTAGATGGCCATTCTTCGTGCGGTAAAAGCACTACGGCCAAGCAGGTGGCAGCCGAGCTGGGCTACGCCTACATCGATACCGGTGCTATGTACCGGGCGGTTACGCTGTACTTTCTGGAGCATCATGTGTCGCTTACTAACCCTAAGGAGATAAAGGATGCGCTTGCCAACATTG
>DATBUF010000497.1:0-1999 GCA_036516435.1 Pontibacter sp. | reverse complement strand
AAGATTATGTATTATTAAAGAAATAATATTACATATATTTATATCTATATCATTTCTGAAGGAGATTTCTGCTGTCCATACCCCAATTTAGTTTACTACGCAAAGTAGACAAAAAGTTTACATGATGTAACTTTACTAATTTGGCAACAAAGCGTTCTCTTCTTACTTCCAGCCTGACATGCATATCAACAGGTACAGATCTGGAGTCGAGAGAGGCCAGGTAACTGCTGCTGCGGCCTTCTACTTCAAACGAAATCACGCTCCTGTCAGACACGATCATGGGCCGTACGTTCAGGTTATGCGGGCACACAGGTGAAATCACAAAATTGTTCGTTTGTGGCATTACCAATGGCCCTCCGGCGCTCAGCGAGTACCCGGTAGAACCAGTGGGTGTAGCTACTACCAGCCCGTCTGCCCAGTAAGAATTGAGGTATTCTCCATCGATATACGTATGCACGGCTATCATAGATGAACTATCGCGCTTCAGCAGGCTAAATTCATTCAGCCCGAAGTTTAGCCCGTCAAAAATGTCCTGGTCGGAGTCTACCCGTATCAGGGCACGCTCGTCTAAAGTATAATTCCCCTGGTAAAGCGCCTCAATGGCTGTACCGATGCTGTCGTGCGAAATAGTGGCCAGAAAGCCTAATCTACCTGTGTTGATGCCTAATATGGGAGTTTGCTGTTCTCCTACATAAGTAACGGTATCCAGCAGGGTGCCATCGCCGCCTATACTCAGCACTACATCTACTCCGGCCAGGCTGTCGCCACGCCTAAAGGTGGGCAGGTTGCCCGGTATGTGCAGCGTGTTTTGCAGGTATAGTTTAAAATGCTCTACCAGCAGTATTTCTGCCTCCCGGCGCAGCAACTCATCAAACAACTCCTGAATGTAAGGAGCGATCTCGTCGCTGAATGGTTTACCAAGTATAGCAATCTTCATAAGTAGTTCTTTAAAAAGGGTACCCGACGTTCAGGAAAAGCCCCCGGTTGCCTTCGCGGTTAGCAGTATACTCCGCCCGCATCACAATATCGTAAAATGTAACCACATGCAGCCCCAGCCCGCCGCCAAATAGCAACCTGTTTGTGAGTGGGTTGATGTCGCCATATACCTTGTCTATAGTATAGCCTGCATCTGTAAAAGCATTCAGGTACAAAGCCAGCGGCACTTTGTTCAGTTTCGGATTACGGATAAATCTCAGGTGAATACTTTCTATCTTCAGAAGTTCCCGCGAAAGGCTCTGCTTAAAAAGGCCATAGTGCTGCCCTCCTACTACAAAAAGTTCGTAGCCCCGTACCAGCGACCTATAGCCCAAGGCTACGTTATCTGCCGAGGCAAACCTGCTACCTAGCCGTACCTGTGCTTCGGCCCCCGCAGTATAGTAAAATTTGTGAGGTAATGCTGTATACTTCACATACTTGGCGCGTGCAGTGGTAAAGCCCGTACCAGTGTTGTTCAGGAAAAATGCATGCCCGATACCTGCATCAAAATAGCTGCCGGTAAGTGGGTAGGCAAAAGTGTTCCGGCGGTTTACAACATGAGTCACGTCGAGGCGCAAATAGTTTCTTTCAGCCTTACCGGTGTTAAAGTAATCGGGGTTAAGCGTGAGAATGGTGTCTGCTGTTTCCTCGTGTTGGTAGGACAGGCGCAACGCAGATTGCTGTTGTACGCTCTTCCGGTAAATGATGGCTGCCCCTGCTCCCGTGCGCCTGATCGGCATTCCTTCTTCCTGCTCGTAGAAGTACTGCCGGTTATTCCGAATGTTATAGTTGATGGTATGACTACGGTAATCGGCAATGCCTACCTCATAACCTAAGTGGCTGCTGCCCGCCAGGTAGGGCACACGATAGGAAAGTTCTACCCGACGGTTAAAGCCATGCTGCAGGCGCAGCCGCACATCTTCGTTCCGTCCCCTGAAGTTTCTGCGGGTAAGCACCATCCCATAATCCAGGCGGCGCAGGTCCTTTTTCTCGAGCCATGCATTAAAGTTCCGGTCTGCAATAT
>DATBUF010000496.1:0-3078 GCA_036516435.1 Pontibacter sp. | reverse complement strand
CCTTTGAGAAAAAGTGCTCCACTACCTTTTCTTTCTCGGGCTGTGGCTTCGGGCTTTCGCTCGGATGAACTATAAACTCGGCCATGTTCTCCTCTACATGCACATCGGTTACCCGCACCCAATTTTCAGGTGTTGGTCCCGGCAGGTTAATCCGGATGTAGGAGCCGGGCATCGTAAGCGGATCAGTCATTTCGTTGCCATGCTGATCGTAAAGCACAAAGGTGGAGTTTATGCCGGGCAGGTCCGACCATCGGTTTACATCAAAAAGTTTTTTCTTCGCTTCTTCAAAAGCCTGCCGGGCAGTGGCAGCATCAGGGTAGGTGTATTCGTTGCTGTATTGTTTGTCTTTGGAGGCATCGCCTTTCAGTACTTCAGCTTCTTCCTTTATTTTATTGATGATCTTCTTCAGTCCCATAAATCGCGCTCAGGTTAAGTAAATGTCCTTCCGGACTTTAGAGTTACGCGACTGCTAACTATGTGGTTGGTAAAGCTATAGTTTGCGATACAGTTAATCCGCTAAAAGGCCAATTCTGCTCGCTATGACATTGTGTCTTAGTTGTGATGTATTTTGTTGCTTATCAGTATGATGTTAATATAGTATTAAACTATAAGTGTAGGTGGTTATTTGGCAGGAAGTGCAGTTTTAGCATGTAGAAACAGCCTATTTTGGGTGGGTTAGCTGGCTATCTGACCTGTTTTTGTTTGCAAAGGCAGCAGATGGCTCCTGCAGCAAGCTGTAAGTGGTCGTATTAGCTCTTCTAAGGCAGTTAGAAAGTTGAATATATTATAAAGTTAATATTAATATGAGCGTATCTATGTGTCTGATCAATAAGCTTGTATACTCTTGTTTGGAGTGGTCGTTTTAAAGGTAGGTAAACTATGAAAGCAATGGAGACCCCAATATCGATGGAAGACGTTTTTACAGGCATCGGCCTGATCGGGATTATACTGGGTGTGGTGCTGCTGGTGCTCTACTGTTGGAGCGTGTTATGGGCGTATCGGGATGCCAATCGGCGTGGCAAACCCGGCTGGCTGGTGGCTGTTATGGTTACACTCTTCTCGTGGCCCCTTGGCCTGATCGTGTGGCTATTGTTTCGGCCAACTATAGCAAAGCCGGTAAGCTGATGCAGCATGTGGCCTGAGCAAGGCCGATCGCACACTTAACTGAATATAGGTTGCTCTACCTGCAAGTGCTGGAGTATCACCTCGAAAACGTCGGTAGCCAGTAGCTCTGTCTGGGGTACAAGCTCTCGCCGTTTCGTAAGCAACACCGGCCACTCGCCTTTGTCTTCGGGCACCCTTCCATGAGATCCTTTCACCAACGTAGCATCCAGCGGTATAACATCCATCACGGTTCTGAAGCCGAGTTTTTTCTTCAGCAGCTTAGTGCCGACCACTGCCTTCGGGAATTTTATTTTGGGATTGATGAACATCTCTACCGGGTCGAAGCCAGGCTTTTTATGGATGTCTACCATGCGGGCATAGTCGGGGGCTTTGGCATCATCGAGCCAGAAGTAGTAGGTAAACCAGGCACCTTTTTCGGCAATGGCTACCAGGTCGCCACAGCGGTCGTGGGCCAGGTTGTACTTGTTGCGCTCCTCGCCAGCCAGCACTTCCTGCACCCCCGGCACCTGCGCAATCAGTTCTTTTACAGCTTTCAGTTCGGTAGGGTCGTTCACGTAAATGTGTGCTACCTGGTGGTCGGCAACAGCAAAGGCCTTGCTTACACCTGCATCCAGCAGTTCAGTGCCACGTTCATTCCGCACCGCTATGTAGCCCTTCTGGCGCAGCACCCGGTTCAGGTGCACCGGCTGGCTCACATCCGAAATGCCGTACTCAGACAGGATGATTATCTGCGCGCCCTTTGCTTCATAAAACGTTACCAGATCTTCCACCACAGCATCAATCTCTCTCAGGTCCGTAGCAATGCGTGCATCGTTGGGGCCGAAGCGTTGCAGGTTATAGTCCAGGTGGGGCAGGTAAATGAGCGTGAGTGTTGGGTTATACTTGTCGTCGGTTATCTTGGAGGCCTCCGCAATCCACTGGCTGGACTTGATAGACGTCATCGGTCCCCAGTAGTTGAACAGCGGGAAAGTACCCAGTCTGGCCTGTAGTTCATCGCGTAGTTCGGCAGGTTGGGTATAGCAATCGGGTAATTTCCGGCCATCAGCCAGGTATTGCGGGCGCGGAGTAAGCGCATAATCAGCGCTGGAGTACATGTTGTACCACCAGCACATGTTGGCTACCATAAAGGTAGGGTCCATAGCTTTGGCTACTTCCCAGATCTTAGGTGATTGTATTAGCTTGTTAGACTGCCGCCAGAATTTTACCTCGCACTCATCTTTAAAATACCAGCCATTGCCTACGATGCCATGCTCTTCGGGGCACTTGCCGGTCAGGTAGGTGGCTTGTGCCGAGCAGGTAACAGCGGGCATGGCAGGTTTTATAGTTGCTAGCCTGCTACCGGCAGACCAGCGCGCCAGAAAAGGTGTATTTTCCCCGATAAGTGAGCCGGAAAGGCCTACTACATTTATAACTACGGTTTTACGCATTCTCTTTGATTTGTATCTGTTGCAGTACCCACTCCAGTTCACGGGCAATAGAAGTGGTAAGGTTAGTTTTCAGGCCCTCGGGCAGCACTTCCCAGGTATAGGTCTCTACTTCTAGGTGGTTGCTTAGCTCCGGGTGCTCCGACACATAGTTCAGCACGGTTTCCACATCACCTTGGGTAGATTGTAGTCCGTTATAGTTTTGCGTGAAAAGCGGCACATGGAAGTGCGTGCGCCATTCGCGGGCTGTTGGCTTCTGGATGTGCTGCAGCGCCTGTGGCAGGTCTGAATAAAAGTGTAGCTGACCATTTGCGTTTCGTTCCACTACCTGGTGCAGGTACGTCGATTCGGCAAATGGCTGTAGTTTCTGGGCCAGTTCTGCTCGGGCTGCTTCGCTTTCCGGTAGTTCGGCTTTCAGGGCGGCACTCAGCTGTATTTTGCCAATCTGAATGCCAGCGGCCTGTAGTTTGGCGAAAGCTTCGTGGGGTTGCTCGTATGCTAGCGCAAAGTGGCAGACATCATAACAGAT
>DATBUF010000495.1:0-2483 GCA_036516435.1 Pontibacter sp. | reverse complement strand
AAGATGTATGTTTTTGCTAACCTGCTCTACTTCAAAAGTAGCAGCATTCAGGATGAGTAGAAAGCCATGTGGCTGTATCCGGCCAATAAGGTGAATGGGCTCCGCATCGCAGTTAGATAAGTCAACTTTCAGGTTGGGGTAATTCTGCATTTTTGCTTGCACTTTGTAGCTAAACCAGTGGCTGTACTATAGCTGCGCGGAACGATACAGATTGCACCCCACACATCAGCCCTGCACACTATAGACTCGCACGATCTCTCCTACAAGCTTTGGGGCAGATTCGCCTTTAAAAATGTTAAATTACGATTTTTACTGCAGATGGTGGCCATTAAAAAGTACAAAACCTGAAAATTACGTAGTTCTACGTGCCGGTTTCAAACTATAGGTGTGTTAAAAATAAAAACCTCCGGCACAGCAAATGCTGCGCCGGAGGTTTCAGCAGACATCGTGCAGGCAGCATACGAATGCCGCTCTGATATACTTTGCTGTCTATAGTTTATGACAGCGTCAGCACCAGGTCATCGGTATTCACCAGGGAACCTTCCGTAAGGTGGATGTTGGAGATTACCGTGTCTGCTGATGCCGTTATAGTTGTCTCCATCTTCATGGCCTCAATCACAAACAGCGGTGTATTCTTTTTGATTTCCTGCTCTTTCTGCACCAGTATCTTCGATAGCAACCCTTGCAGTGGCGCCCCGATCTGTTTCGGATCTGCTTTGTCTACTTTCTGGTGCTCTACCTTCTCTACCTTCACCGACTTATCGCGCACATCAATGTTACGGGTCTGACCATTCAGTTTGAAGAAGACCGTACGCATGCCATCCTCGTTCACCGGCCCCAGCGACTGGTATTTGATCACGATAGACTTACCGCGTGCGATGTCAATAATAGCCTCCTCTCCTAACTGCATGCCGTAGAAAAACAGGCGGGTTGGGATTTGAGAAACTTCACCATACTGCTCCAGGTGCTTGTGGTAGCCTTCGTACACTTTCGGGTAGAGCTGGTAGCTCAGGAAGTCCGTATACTTGGTTTGTTCGCCAAACTTCTCCTGGAAGGCTTTAAATTCCTGCTCCAGGTCTATTGGCGCCAGGTGCTCGTTAGGCCGCTCTGTAAAGGGTACTTCATCTTTCAGGATGATCTTCTGCAGCTTTTTCGGGAATCCGCCCACAGGCTGGCCCAGTTCCCCTTTAAAGAATGACTGCACCGACTCAGGGAACGAGATCTCCTCGCCACGCTCCAGCACATCTACAGTAGTCAGGTTGTTGGCTACCAGGTACAGCGCCATGTCCCCTACAACTTTGGAACTTGGCGTTACTTTTACCAGGTCACCAAACAAGGCATTTACATCGGCATAGGTCTGTTTTATAGTTTCCCATTTATCACCTAAACCCAGCGCGTTGGCCTGCGGACGAAGGTTGGAGTACTGCCCGCCCGGAATTTCGTGGTGGTACACTTCGGCAGTCCCGGCCTTTAACCCGGACTCGAACGGATAGTAATACTCGCGCACCGTTTCCCAGTAGTTGGAGTGGCGGTTCAGGCTTTGCTGGTCGAACTCGCGGTGGCGCTCCTGGAAGCGCATGGCTTCTACCATAGAGTTAAAGTTTGGCTGCGACGTGAGGCCCGACATAGAACCCAGCGCCACATCCACCACGTTCACACCGGCCTCAATCGCTTTCAGGTAAGTGGCAGCCTGTATAGACGAGGTGTCGTGTGTGTGCAGGTGGATCGGTAGTTTTATCGTGTCTCTTAAAGCCTCTACCAACAGTTTAGCAGCATACGGCTTCAGCAAACCGGCCATGTCTTTTATCGCCAGAATGTGGGCTCCGCTGTCTTCGATCTGCTTCGCCATCTGCAGGTAGTACTCCAGCGTATACTTCGTTTTGGATGGGTCCAGAATATCGCCGGTATAGCACATGGAAACTTCTGCCAGCCCCTGCGTACGTTTGCGCACATAATCAATGCACGGCTCCATGCTCTTCATCCAGTTCAGCGAGTCGAAAATGCGGAACACGTCAATTCCCGTTTCCCATGACTTTTCTACAAACGACTCGATCAGGTTGTCCGGATAAGCCTTGTAGCCCACGCCATTGGAGCCACGGATCAGCATTTGCAGCAGGATGTTCGGTACCGCTTTCCGGATTTGCGCCAGCCTTTCCCAGGGGTCTTCGTGCAGGAAGCGCAGGCACACATCAAACGTAGCGCCGCCCCATACTTCCATACTAAAAGTCTGCGGATGGTCTTTGGCAAAGGCCTCGGCCACTTTCATCATATCAAACGTACGCATGCGCGTTGCCAGCAGCGACTGGTGTGCGTCCCGGAATGTACAATCGGTATAGTGTATCTGCGGGTCGTTGCGGAGCCACTTCGAGAACTCCTCAGGCCCAAGCTGCGTGAGCAGGTCTTTGGTGCCCGGCTTGTACTCCTTGTTCAGGTTAAAGCCGTGGTAATCCGGTTTGGTAAGTACACGGTCCTTGTCTACTTTC
>DATBUF010000494.1:0-2553 GCA_036516435.1 Pontibacter sp. | reverse complement strand
ATCCGAGGCCGAAGCTATCGCCAGACTGGCGGATTTTATCGACGAAGATTTCCGGAATTGCGTCGAAGCTATTTTGAACATAAAAGGCCGCGTAGTAGTAACCGGAATCGGTAAAAGTGCCAATATAGCTCAAAAAATCGTAGCAACCTTAAACTCTACCGGCACTCCGGCTTTGTTTATGCACGCTGCCGATGCCATCCACGGCGATCTGGGTATGATCCAACCCGAAGACTTTGTGATCTGCATCTCCAAGAGCGGAAATACACCGGAGATAAAGGTACTTGTTCCGCTGCTCAAACGCAAAGGCTCCAAACTTGTGGCCCTTGTATCCAGCACAGATTCTTACCTGGCCGAAAGCGCTGATTTTGTACTAAATGCCCACGTAGAACGCGAAGCCTGCCCTAATAACCTGGCACCTACCACCAGCACCACAGCGGCACTGGCCCTTGGCGATGCACTGGCGGTTTGCCTGCTGGAGGCACGTGGTTTCAGCAGTGCCGATTTTGCACGCCTGCACCCGGGCGGCTCGTTGGGTAAGCGTTTATACCTGCAGGTAGGGGACATCTACAAGCAGAACCAGGCACCTAAAGTGAGCGAAAATGCCAGCCTGCGTGAAATCATCATCGAAATATCTTCTAAAAGACTGGGTGCCACGGCTGTAGTAAAAGAAAATTCCGATGAGCTGGTAGGAATTATAACCGATGGCGACCTTCGCCGTATGTTGGACAAATATCAGTCTACTGAAGGTATAAAAGCCACTGATATTATGACGGCCTCCCCGCTAACAATAGAGCCGGATCAGTATGCCGCCGAGGCGATGGCCATCATGCAGGACAAAAACATAACACAGCTAATCGTAACCAACTCCGGAAAATTTGAGGGCTTTGTGCACCTGCACGACCTCCTGAAAGAAGGACTTGTATAAGACAATACCATGAACGACAACACCTATGTGGTGATAATGGCAGGCGGCATTGGCAGCCGTTTCTGGCCATTTAGCCGTACCAACTACCCGAAACAGTTCCATGACGTGCTGGGTACCGGCGAAACCATGCTCCAGATGACACTGAAGCGCTTTGAACCCATCTGCCCACCCGAAAACATTTTTATAGTTACCAACAGAGATTACGAGCACCTTGTAAAAGAGCAGCTTCCACAGCTCAGCGATAACCAGATTCTGCTGGAGCCGATCGGTAGAAACACTGCGCCCTGCATTGCTTATGCCTCGTACAAAATTGCTCAGCTGAACCCGGATGCAAACCTGATAGTAGCGCCCTCAGACCACGTGGTACTGAAACAGGAGGCTTTTAACCAGGTTATTCAAACGGCACTGGATGCAGCTTCTCAGGATGACGTATTGATTACCCTGGGTATTACGCCTAGTCGCCCTGATACCGGCTATGGTTACATCCAGTTTATTGCTAACGGCGACCAACCTACCAAAAAAGTAAAAACCTTTACCGAGAAACCGAACCTGGAGCTTGCCCAGATGTTCCTGAACAGCGGCGACTTTGTATGGAACTCCGGCATCTTTATCTGGAACGTACAAAGCATTCTGCGTGCTTTCCGACAGTATTTACCGGAGATTTCTGAGATATTTGAAGAAGGCACGCAACAGTACAACTCCGACGGAGAAGCCAACTTTATAGTGAAAGCTTACTCTCATTGCCGCAACATCTCGATAGACTATGGCATCATGGAAAAGGTGGACAACGTATACGTGGTGTTAAGCGACATCGGCTGGTCTGAACTGGGCACCTGGAACTCCCTCTACACCATCAGCGACAAGGATGAAAATGCCAACGTAGTAGATGGCGATGTAATGCTCTACGATACCAAAAACTGCATCATCAAAACTCCAAAGGACCGCTTGGTAGTGCTCCAGGGGCTTGAAGGCTACATTATTGCTGAACACGACAATGTACTCATGATCTGTAAGCTGGATGAGGAGCAAAAAGTGAAGGATTTTACAGCTGACGCCAAGTATAAGAAGGGCCAGAATTATATTTAAGTATACATTTCTAGTTTATAAAGAGAGCTGGGGTAGTATTACTATTCCAGCTCTTTTGTTTTATAGTAGTCTTCAGCCAACTACCATGCTTTTAAAGCTTTGTTTATGTGCGGGTGATGGATGCTATAGTTGCTATCGCTTGCTGAAGGCTATAGTTACCCTCACTTACTAACTAGAACCAAGTTATAGTTTCATAGCTTTCTGTATTCCTGGGAGCATTACTTACCTATCGTTTTATAGTTCACTTGGCTCTCTCGGGCCGAGCGGCCCCGTCTTTGGGCATCGCGCGGTGTACATTTCTTTTGCTCGTGCCTCACAATGCCTGCGGCACCAGAAATCTACAAGGCGCTCAACCCAAATACTGATATCTTTCGCATAGTAGCTGATCTATAGTTGGAGAAGCTATAGTTTCATAGCTTTTCTCGTGGTTGTAGATCCGTAGGGACAGGTCGCGACCTGTCCGCTCATGGTATGTAACTATAAAACTATAGATGCAACTATAGCAATGGCAGCAATTCCCCTCTTGGGAGGGGTAGGGGTGG
>DATBUF010000493.1:0-9034 GCA_036516435.1 Pontibacter sp. | reverse complement strand
CGACCGGGAGCACAAACTAAGAATAGTAGAGAAGATACGCCAGTACAAACCGGAACTTGTGATAATGAATGCCATTCACGATCGTCACCCGGATCATGGCCGTGGCTCGCAGGTGGTATCAGAAGCGTGCTTTCTGGCTGGCTTGAAGATGATAGAAACCACCGGTGCAGATGGAGAGAAACAGGAAGCGTGGCGACCCAAAGCTGTTTACCATTTTATACAGGACCGCTATATTAAACCGGATGTAGTGGTAGACATTACGCCTTACTGGGAGAAGAAACTGGAGAGCATTCGTGCTTTTAAATCGCAGTTCTACAACCCGGAGGATGCATCAGCCAACACTTACATTTCGTCCCCGGAATTTATGGAGTTTGTAGAAGCCCGCGCGAAAGAGTATGGTCATGCCATTGGGGTAACGTACGGCGAAGGTTTTACAGTAGAACGAATGATAGGAGTAAAGAACCTGTTTGATCTTCTGTAGGGACTGGATTTTAAACTATAGGCGGTACTATTAAGACACTATAACTATAAACAAGAAGGGCGCTATACCAATAGCGCCCTTCTTGTTTATAGTTATAGTTGTGTCCTGTTCCGCCTCCAGTTAGAGGTGCTCGTATCCTGCGTAGCAGCACTCTCTGCAACGGCTGGCTTCTGTTTCTGCATCAGCATGGCAGCCAAAGCTACGGCTATAGTTTCTTCCGCTTCCGATGGCTGGGGCTTCAGGGCATCCGGCGTAAAGTAGCGTTCAATAAACTTGGTGTCAAAGTTACCGCTTACGAATGCTTCATGCTGCAGCACATATTTCCCGAAAGGCAGTGTGGTTTCAATGCCCGTAATCTGGTATTCATCTATGGCGCGCAGCATTTTCTCAATTGCTTCCTGGCGGTCTTTACCGAAAGTTACCAGTTTGGCAATCATAGGGTCGTAGTAGATTGGAATATCCATGCCCTGTTCAAAGCCATCGTCTACACGTACGCCTAAGCCCTGCGGACGTTTGTACGTCACCAGGCGGCCAATATCCGGTAAAAAGTTGTTGGTTGGGTCTTCGGCGTACACGCGCAGCTCCAGTGCATGCCCGTTTATAGTAAGGTCTTCCTGCTTAAAGCTTAATGGGTTTCCTTCTGCCACCTGTATCTGCTCGCGTACCAGATCCAGACCCGTGATCTGCTCTGTTACCGGGTGCTCTACCTGCAGGCGGGTGTTCATCTCCAGGAAGTAGAAATTCAGGTTCTCATCTAAGAGAAACTCCACAGTACCGGCTCCAACATAGTTACATGCTTTGGCAACATCTACAGCGCAGCGGCCCATTTCCTGGCGCAGCTCCGGGGTAAGAACAGCCGAAGGCGCCTCTTCAATTACTTTCTGGTGGCGGCGCTGGATAGAGCACTCCCGTTCGAACAGGTGTACTATGTTGCCGTGCGTATCACCTAGTACCTGTATTTCGATGTGGCGGGGTGAGCCGATGTATTTTTCGATAAATACAGAGCCATCCCCGAAAGCCGAAGTAGCCTCGCTTACGGCCAGCTGCATCTGTTCTTCAAAAACAGCAACGCTTTCTACTACGCGCATGCCTTTACCACCACCTCCGGCACTGGCTTTTATCAGTATCGGAAAGCCGATGTTCTGCGCGATCTGTTTTGCTTCTTCCACATCAGTTATGGCATACTCGGTACCAGGCACCATGGGGATGTTGTATTTGGCAACTGCAGCTTTGGCGGCCAGCTTGCTTCCCATCAGTTCGATAGCTTCCGGCGAGGGTCCGATAAAGATGATACCTGCCTCTTCCACCGCTTTGGCAAAGCCAGCATTCTCTGACAGAAAGCCGTAGCCCGGATGGATGGCATCTACCTGCAGCTTTTTACAAACATCAATAATAACATCGCCGCGCAGGTAAGATTCGTTTGATTTCGGACCGCCTACACAAACGGCTTCATCGGCAAAGCGCACGTGCAGGGCATTACGGTCTGCCTCGCTGTAAACGGCTACCGTACTGATCCCCATTTCTTTAGCAGTTCGCATAACGCGCAACGCGATCTCGCCCCGGTTGGCAATAAGTATCTTGTTTATTTTTTTCATGCAGAAGCTATAGTTAATCGTTGTTCAAATAAACGGCTTTGGCGGCATACATAAAAGCTGCGGTGTTAAAAAGCCAAAGCTGTAGCGGTTTAAATTGTAAATGATGGCACAAAAAATTAAATTTGCGCTGCTCTATGCAAAAATACGTATTAATGCATATTAAGCACTTTAAAACAGAAAATATCCCGATAACTTAATTATTACTAAAGTGGATTTATTTGAAAAACTGTTGACCAATAGAGGTCCATTAGGTAGCCACTCTCATTATGCGCATGGTTACTTTACTTTTCCTAAACTGGAAGGGGAGATCGCACCACGTATGAAGTTCAGAGGCAAAGAGGTATTGACCTGGAGCCTGAACAACTACCTGGGCCTTGCTAACCACCCGGAGGTGCGCAAAGCGGATGCGGATGCTGCTGCTGAGTGGGGAATGGCTACACCAATGGGTGCCCGCATTATGTCTGGTAACACCAACTACCACGAGAAACTGGAAGCGGAGCTGGCAGAGTTTGTACAGAAGCCGGATGCGCTGCTTTTAAACTTTGGTTATCAGGGAGTAGTTTCTATTATTGATGCACTGGTTGACCGCCACGATGTAATTGTGTACGATGCGGAGTCGCATGCCTGCATTATTGATGGTGTACGCCTGCACCAGGGCAAGCGCTTTGTATATGCGCACAACGACATGGCCAGCCTTGAGAAACAGCTGGAGCGTGCCACCCGCTGGGCAGAAAACACAGGTGGTGCCATTCTGGTAATTACGGAGGGGGTATTTGGTATGTCCGGTAACTTGGGCAAGCTGGATGAGGTAATTAAACTGAAAGAGAAATTCCAGTTCCGTCTGTTTGTAGATGATGCACACGGCTTCGGTACAATGGGTAAGACAGGCGCCGGTACCGGCGAGCACCTGGGTTGCCAGAATGGGATCGACGTTTACTTCTCTACATTTGCCAAGTCAATGGCCAGTATTGGCGCCTTTGTGGCTGCCGATGAGCAGGTGGTAGAGTACCTGCGCTACAACATGCGCTCACAGATCTTCGCCAAGTCGCTGCCAATGCCACTCGTAATTGGTGCCCTGAAGAGACTGGAACTGCTGCGTACCAAGCCTGAGCTGAAAGATCAACTATGGACTGTGGTAAATGCCCTGCAATCCGGCCTGCGCGAGAAAGGCTTTAACATCGGTACAACTGAGTCGCCGGTAACGCCTGTATTCCTGAACGGTCAGATTCCGGATGCCACGCAACTTACGCTGGACCTGCGCGAGAACTATAGCATCTTCTGCTCGATTGTAGTGTACCCGGTAGTACCGAAAGATGTGATCATGCTGCGCCTGATTCCGACGGCAGCACACACGCTGGACGATGTAAAAGAGACCATAGACGCTTTCGAGAAAATTGCACAAAAATTGGACAAAGGTCTGTACTCTAAGTCTACGGTTACCGTCTAGGCGGCTCTGAAGGCATATATTAAATTTCTCTAATCTTTGGTTCTTATTACTAAATGTGTATATTAGAGCTATCAAACAAAATGTTTCACTATAACAAATAGCTCTAATGAACAACAACTTTAGCAAACTAAGAGACCTGGTTATGTCGCTGGAAGCTGACTTCGAGAAGTTCTACGACAAAAACAATGCTGCTGCAGGTACACGCGTACGTAAAGGCATGCAGGATCTGAAAAACATGGCACAGGACATCCGTAAGGAAGTTCAGGACATGAAGAACAGCACTGCTGACAAAAAATAAGCAGCAGTCAGTTCCTGATAAATAAAAAAGGTGAACGTTATAGTTCACCTTTTTTATTGTAATTATACTGGTTATCAGTTAGTTAACCTTTACAAGATAGTAGTTTTTCTTTCCCTTCTGCACTACCAGGTATTTATCCTGCAGCAGCTCAAAGCTTACGGCTTCATCCGGGCTCTGTACTTTCTGGCGGTTCACGCTTACGCCTCCGTTCTTGATCATGCGTTTTGCCTCTCCCTTTGATTCGAAGATCTGGCTGTGCGTAACATCAGAGAGCAGGTCGCTTATAGTTTGCGCTTCAGTGTAGGCGTTTCTGCTAACTTCAATTTGCGGCACACCCTCGAACACAGACAGCAGAATATCCTCTTTTAAGCCTTTTAATGTAGCTAAATCACCTTTTCCGAATAAAATTTCTGAGGCATCTACAGCAGCATTATAATCTTCTTCAGAATGTACACGAATTGTAACATCCTTAGCTAAGGCTTTCTGTAAAACGCGCAGGTGGGGCGCTTGTTTGTGCTCTTCTGTCAAACGTTCAATTTCATCTTGAGGGAGCAATGTGTATACCTTTATCAGCTTCTCCGCCTCTTCATCCGACAGGTTCAGCCAGAACTGATAGAATTTGTAAGGAGAGGTGAAGTTGGCATCGAGCCAGATGTTACCGCCTTCCGATTTCCCGAACTTAGTACCGTCTGATTTGGTCACCAGTTTGCCAACCAGTGCAAAAGCTTTACCACCATCCATACGGCGGATCAGTTCGGTGCCGGTTGTGATGTTGCCCCACTGGTCGGAGGCGCCCATCTGTAGTTTTACGCCTTTGTTTTTATACAAATGATAGAAGTCGTAGCCCTGGATCAGCTGGTAAGCAAACTCGGTGTAGGAGAGGCCTTCGGCACGGTCGCCTTCCTCGTCGGCACTGATGCGCTTTTTTACCGAGTCTTTGGCCATCATGTAGTTTACAGTGATGTGCTTGCCTACATCACGTAAAAAGCCCAGGTAGCTGAAATCCTTGAACCAGTCGTAGTTGTTTACGATCTCGGCAGAGTTGGCTCCGCTGTTAAAGTCCAGGAATTTCTCCAATTGCTTGCGGATACCTTCCTGGTTCGTGCGCAGGGTTGCTTCATCCAGCAGGTTGCGTTCTGCTGATTTGCCGGACGGATCACCGATCATGCCGGTGGCGCCCCCTACCAAAGCCACAGGCTTGTGGCCGGCGCGCTGCAGGTGCACCAGCAGCATGATGGTTGCCAGGTTACCAATGTGCAGCGAGCTTGCAGTCGGGTCGAAGCCAATATAGCCGGTCGTCATGCCGGATGCCAGTTGCTCTTCGGTGCCGGGCATGAAATCATGGAGCATGCCTCTCCATCTCAGTTCTTCTATCAGATTCATCTATAGTTCACTTCTGTTTGGGGCAAAGATAAAAAAGAGTTGGCAGTATGCACGGGATAAATCACCGATTGACAGGTAAGACCAATAGTGCGTTTTAAACTATAGTTGAAACTATAGCATAAGCCGAATAATAACCGCAGCGGGTGGCAGGTTTTCGGGCTTATCTCTTAAATTTGTGTAGCAACCTTATTTCAGCAATATGGCCCACACCCCCGAAGGCATTTTAGAACAACTACAGAAACGCAACTTTGCGCCTGTATACTTTTTGCAGGGCGAAGAACCTTACTACATCGACCTGATTTCGGATTATATAGAGCAGCATGCCTTGCAGGAGCACGAAAAAGGCTTTAACCAGGTGGTGATCTATGGCAAGGATGTGGATGTGGCCACCGTACTGTTGCAGGCCAAACGCTTCCCGATGATGGCGGAGCGCTCCGTGGTGATCGTGAAGGAGGCGCAAAGCATACTGGACATTGACAAGGAAGAACCTGCAAAGCAACTCGAAGCTTACCTGAAGAATCCGCTGCCCTCTACTATACTGGTGTTCGCATACAAGCATAAAACCCTGGATGGCCGTAAGGCTTTAGGAAAAGCATTTGCACAGCATGCGGTGATGCTGACTACCAAAAAGCTGTACGAGAACCAGGTACCCGCCTGGGTGAACAACTATCTGAAAAGCAAAAGTATAAAGGCCACACCGCAGGCAGTACAGCAACTCAGCGAGTTTATTGGTGCCGACCTGAGTCGCCTGGCTAACGAGATAGATAAGTTGCTCCTGAACCTGAAGCCCGGCCAAACTATAGATGAGCGGGTGGTGCAGGAGAATGTAGGCATCAGCAAGGAGTACAACATTTTTGAGCTACAGGCTGCCCTTATTGCCCAGGATGCACTTAAGGCAAACCGTATCATCAACTACTTCGAGTCAAATCCGAAAAATAACCCGGTTATTCCTAACATTGGTATGCTGTTTTCGTTCTTCACGAAGCTTTTGAGTTTACATGCTGCTGCAGATAAATCGGAGGCCGGGCTGAAGAAGCTGCTGGGCCAGCAGGCCTGGAAAGTAAAGGAATTTCAGCATGCCATGCGGATATACCCGATCAACCGCGTAGTGGACATCATCCACTACATCCGGGAGGCAGACCTGCAATCGAAAGGCATTACGGGTGGCGATATGAGCGAGGCCGACATGCTGCGGGAACTGGTATTCAAGATACTGCATCCGGTGCCCCGCAACCTGGTGGTATGATTTTTCAGAAGGATCACAATAATTTTGCAGGCTGCCGCATTATATAGAGGTGTAACTATGTTTTAGCCTCCTTACCGGAATGCTTTTGGGCAAATGCAGCGCTGCTTGGCAAAAATTACTAACTTTGGATGATGTGGTCTGCACAGGCGGCCATTTATATTTTAAGGGATACTAAAAACGATAAAGCCTGGTTTTGCCGGGCCGTTTTATGAACATACTATGAAGATAGCGTACAAAATAGCACTGGCTTCGGTACTGGCCGGGGGCTCTCATGTGGTAGCAGCTCAGCACACGCAGGTTTTCACTGCCGAAGACAAATACTTTCATGAAGGGCTGGAACTGTTTGACCGCGCCAAGTATGGTGCTGCACAGGAAGCTTTCCGGAAGTATATCGAACTGATAGGCGATGATGCCAGAACGGCTGATGCCCAGTATTATTATGCTTTAAGCGGGTTATACCTGCTGCACCCCGATGCCGAGCAACTGATCCTGAATTTTGCCAAGAACTACCCGGCACACCCTAAAACGGCACTCGCCAACTATGAGCTGGGCCTTTACTATTTTGAGCAGAAAGACTATAAAAAGTCGGTAGAATACCTGAAGCTGGCACCTACGCACCTGCTCAGCATCAAGCAGAACAAAGAGCTGGAGTTTAAGCTGGGCTACTCGTACTTTGCTACCAAGGATTTTGCCAGTGCCAAAACTTACTTTGATAAAAATAAGACCAATGGCTTCCGGGAAGACGAACACCGTTTTGCTTATGCCTCTAACTATTATGCGGGGTATATTTCGTACCGCAACGGCGATTACGCTGCCGCCAAGGAGGACCTGAAAATAGCTGAGAAAAACGATGCGTACGCCCTGATCGTGCCGTACATGATCACCGAGATCCTGTACAAGGAAAACGATGTGTACGAGGTAATCCGCTACGGAGAGGCGTCGCTGGCTCGCACACCCAAGGTACAGCAGGCCGATGAGATTGCCTTGCTGGTGGGAGATGCCTACTATCAGCGCGCCGACTATAAAACGGCTGCTAAATACTTCGACCAGTATGCCAAGGCTAAAAAGTCGCTGGACCCGGTAGTACAGTACAAGATTGGGTACACCGACTATAAGAACGGCAACTATAAGGAGGCCATTACTAATCTGAAAGCAGTAGCCTTAAAGAAGGACGCGCTCGGGCAAAATGCTGCTTACTATCTCGGTTTAAGCTACCTGCGTGAGAATAACAAGCAGTTTGCGCTCACGGCCTTTGACCAAGCTCGCAAAAACAACCTCGACAAGGATGTTACAGAAGCCGCTACGCTGAAGTATGCACAGGTAAACTATGAGCTGGGCAACTTCCGTGAGGTAATTAACTCGCTCTCTACTTTTGCTAACGACTACCCAAGCTCCGATCAACTGACAGTAGCAGACGACCTGCTGAGTGAAGCTTATTTCAGCTCGAACAACTATCCAGAAGCAATCCGCCACATCGAGAGCATGCCGAAAAAGAGCTGGAAGATCTTACAAACTTACCAGCGTGTGACTTACCTGCATGCAGTTAACCTGTTTAACGAAGCCAAGTTCCCAGCATCCGTAGCGATGCTCGATAAGTCGTTGCAGTACCCCTATGATAAGGACATAACGGCAGCCAGCCACTTTGTAAAAGGGGAGGCTTACTCTGTAGGCCAGCGCTACCAGGATGCCATCAACTCGTATGCAGCCGTTTTCCGGAATACATCAGCAGGTAAGTCAGACTATTATCTGAAATCACGCTACGGTATTGGCTATGCCTATTATAATACCAAGCAGTACGACAAAGCACTGCCGCACTTCAAAGCTTTTGTGGATGCCACCAATGCCAGCAACCCGAACCACTTCGATGCTATGCTGCGCCTTGCCGACCTGTATTATGTAAGCAAAAACTATAAGCAGGCCGAAAACCTGTATGATAAAGTAATAGCCTCCAACTCACCGGATAAGGATTATGCTTATTTCCAGCGTGGTGTACTGGCAGGTATAACCGGCAACAAGGCACAGGCCGAGCAAAGTCTGAAACGTGTGCTGACGGAGTTCCCGCAGTCGCGTTATGCAGATGATGCCCAGTACCAGGCAGCTATTCTTGATTTTGAAGCCGGCCAGTATGCAGCGGCTGTTACCGGCTTTACGAGCCTGATCAACAACGCCAGTGCAAATAGCAAATTGGTGCCTAATGCGCTGCACAAGCGTGGCCAGGCCTATGCCAATCAGGGCCGCCACAATGAGGCCATCCAGGACTATAAGCGCGTGCTCGATGAATTCCCGACTTCTAAAATAGCCAGTGGCGCACTCTATAGTTTACAGGAATCGCTTGCAGCGCAGAACCGCAGCGAAGAATTTGACGCTTACTTGGCCAAGTATAAGGCCAACAACCCGGAAAGTACGGCTTTAGAAAGCATTGAATTTGAGGCTGCTAAAACGCTATACTTCAATGAGAAATACGACCAGGCGGCAACTAAGCTAGAAGCTTACCTGACAGCTTACCCGAAGAGCCCGTTTGTGTTCGATGCACGCTACTTCCTGGCTGATTCTTACCTGCGCCAGAAAGATACCCAGCGCGGCT